>JBBSBT010000006.1:0-20046 GCA_038250985.1 Bacteroidales bacterium | reverse complement strand
CCGGAGGTTCTCCCCTTTTTTCAAGGGGAGATGTCCGAAGGACAGAGGGGTACAAAAAGTGCCTACCAAATATTAATCCCAAAACTTCAAACCTATCTCACGACAAATCATAAGCCAAAACTGATTATTCAGATAAAAATACAAAAAAACGCCTCTTTCCAGGGGCGTTTTTTATGATCCGCTATCATTACGGCTTTTACAGCAAATTTAATTTATGTCAATTAACCACACGAAAGGATTCGTGCGGTAGTTGAAACGATTATTGGTATTAGGGAGTAAAGAGAAATTTCTTGTGTATGTGCTGAAAGTGTGCAGGCGAGGGTGTTGTTCGCCGTTCATCTTCCGATTTATTACCTGCTGGATTTTCTATCTTCGTCGTTAATTTTAACAGGGTCTTGTCTTGTATCAAAAACGTCTGTAATAAGCACTCCCTCAGGTATTTCTTTATATATAATTTTGTAATTGCCTTTAACCAAATATCTGTGTCCTTCTTTTAGTATTTCAAGATTTGTTTCTAATTGCCCTGAAACTGGATGTTGCTTCAACTGCTTTGTAGTGGTAAAAATTTCTGTTTTTATTTTGTTTGCAATTGATGGACTAACATACACTTTGTAGTAATCATAAATTTCCAAAAGCATTTCAGAGGCAAAATCTGTCCAAAGAATTTTCATTTGTCTACCAGTTTTCGGTTTCTTTCTCAAGTTGATCCTGAGTCCTGAACTTTCCCGACAGGTAATCTTTTGACGATCGATTAGCTCTTTCTATTAATTGTTCCTGAGTAAACGGTTTCACATTCCGCTTAACTATCTGTTGATTCTGGACTTCAACAATTACAGATTCAATTTTGCTGAATACCTTTTCATCCCTGAGTCCCACCAGATATTCAATTGCTTTGAGTTTTCTTGTTTGTAAGTCCATGATATTGTTTTTTGCAAATTTACATTATAAATCAGCCATTTTCACCGTTACCGTCATTTTTTGGAGGTTATGTTGAACCATAATACGCGAAAGGGCGACTTGGAGAAGTGGCGAGGAAGAGAAACACTACGTACAAATCATTAAAAATAGCCGGCACTGTTTATTCAGAAAAAACAAAAAAACGCCTCTTTTCAGGGGCGTTTTTTATTTTATTTGAAACAAGTGAATTACTGAAAGTTTCCCAGTGTCAGACACTCTACGGGTATACAGACACTATTCACTATTCACTATTCACTATTCACTTTTCATTTTTCACTATTCCTTCGCTCCCAGCCAACGTTCAGCCTCAATGGCAGCCATACATCCTGTACCGGCGGCTGTTACTGCCTGGCGGTAAACATGGTCCTGCACATCACCTGCGGCAAAGATACCTTCGATATTGGTACGTGTACTGCCGGGAATGGTTTTGATATACCCTTGTTCATCCAGGTCAAGTTGTCCTTTAAACATTTCCGTATTCGGTGTGTGCCCGATGGCTACAAAGAAACCTTGTACGTCAATATTTTTAATTTCGCCGGTTTTTGCATGTTTCAGGCGGGCGCCTGTTACCACTTTATTGTTACCGGTGATTTCTTCGGTAAGGTGATTCCAGATGATTTCGATATTGGCAGTATTTTTAACCCGGTGCTGCATGGCCTTTGAAGCACGTAACTCATCACGGCGGACAATCAGGTAAACTTTCTTGCAGAGTTTCGAAAGATAGGATGCTTCTTCACAGGCAGTATCACCACCACCCACAACAGCTACATCCATACCACGGAAGAAAAATCCGTCGCAGGTAGCACAGGCCGAAACGCCATGCCCGTTATATGTTTTTTCTGATTCCAGTCCCAGCCAGCGGGCTGTGGCACCGGTCGAAATAATTACCGTTTCGGCTTCAACTGTTTTTCCGCTATCGGTTATGGCTTTGAAAGGACGATTCTGGAAATCGACTTTATCAATAATGCCAAATCTTACATCGGTACCGAATCTTTCAGCCTGTTTTTGCAGGTCTTCCATCATAACAGGGCCGGTGATTCCTTCCGGGTAGCCGGGGAAATTATCAACTTCGGTGGTAGTGGTAAGCTGTCCGCCCATTTGTAAACCAGTATAAACAACCGGTTTCAGATCAGCTCGTGCAGCATAAATGGCAGCGGTATATCCGGCAGGACCGGAACCTATAATAAGGCATTCAACTTTTTCAGTTTCAGATGATGACATATTTGATTTTTAATTTATAGTATGTAAAAGTAATGTTTTAAAATGAATTGACATAAATCGTACCATCATAATTTCAACTGAATAAAGCTATCAAATAATGACAGGATATGACAAATTGGCTTAAAGGAAATACTTTTTCTTTACCCGATACAGAATCGCGATTAAACACTAAAAGAAAAGGCCACTCTGCAAAGAGTGGCCTTAACCGGAATTCAACCTCCTTTTTCAGGAAATGAACTTCATTGTTTACCTGTTCAATACAATTTTCTCAGAGTATGTTTTGCCTTCAATAACCACACGTACAACAAATACGCCGATTTTGATATTCTCTTTTATCTTATTCAATCCTTCTGCAAGATTTGATGTTTGATAAACAGAAGCTCCCTGGGTATTGTAAACAGTAAGCTGAGCAGTTGCCCTGAGTTTAGGAATGTTCACGTAAATTGATGCTCCGTCAGAATAAATCTTAACGGTATTCCCTGCTTTGAGTGCCAAACCTGTGTTAAGTAAAATTTCGAAAGATGCGGTTTCCGTTCCTTCATAGTTTACATCATTGATTGTGGCCACAACAGCATATACGCCAACTTCTGTCGGAACTGTTTCGGATCCGTTAAAGGTTACGGTTACAGGTAAACCTGCAGGAACAGTAGTAACAGTAACAGATCGTTGGGTTCCGTTATAATACACCGATAGGTCGGAGATAGTAATTGCTGCAGTTGCTTTAACAACGTTTACAATCCGGGTTACGGCATCGGCCTGGTTTCCAGCGGCATCCTGAACTGTGTAGGTCAGTGTGTAGGAACCAATAGTATTTACATCAACACTTCCGGTTACAACAATTGCTGCGGTAAGATTCACATCCACGTTATCGGTAGCCATTGCACCCGGATCAGTAAACACCGAACCGTAAGCTATAGTCATCGGAGATGTTCCGTTCAAAGTAAGCACCGGTTTGGTCTGGTCGGTAACATTCACTGTGCGTATAACAGCAACAGCCTCATTACCGTCGGAATCCATGACATTATACGTGAGAATATAAGTGCCAACAGTAGCAGTTTCAACATTACCGGTTACGGAAATGTTGGCAGTAACGTTGCCATCTTCTTTGTCAGTAGCAGTTGCACCGGGATCCGAATAACCTGAGCCCTGAGCAACAGTAATGTAAGCGCTGCCTATAAGAGTAATTACAGGTTTGGTTAAGGTAATAACATTTACTGTACGTGTAACTTCAACAGCGTGGTTTCCTGCGGCATCCTGAACATTATACTTTAAGGTATAAGTGCCCCGAACATCTATGTTAACGCTTCCGGTAACAACAATGGCGTTGGTGAGATCTCCGTCGAGATTATCGGTAGCCGTTGCACCTGGATCAGTGAAAGGATCAAAGCGAACAACCGTCATCGGAGAGGTTCCATTCAGCGTAATTACAGGCTTAGCCTGGTCAGTAACATTTACAGTGCGGGTAACAACAGTAATATTTCCGGCAACGTCGGTAACCTTGTAGGTGAGTGTATAGGAACCAACTGCAGCAGTGTTCACACTTCCTGTTATAACAATTTTTGCGGTAATATCACCATCAACATTGTCCAACGCAGTAGCACCCGGATCAGTAAATACCGAACCATAAGCTACCAGCATAGGTGAATCACCCATAAGGGTAATCACAGGGCTGGTTGCATCGTTAACTATTGTAACAGTCCAGTCTACAGATGTTAATTCATCTTCAGAAACAACTTTGTAAACCAGCGGATTAGTGAAATTATTGGTTGTTACACCATTCAACTGGGTTATGCTGTTAACATAAACATGAGCCATAGGTGATACAGTGAATGCAGGAGTAAGCATAGCCACATCAGTTGAATTATTAACCCAAATCTTAATAGTATGATTTACGTTATCAATAATTGTTGCGGCCACCTGCATTCCGGGAATTTCGAACGCAGTTAAAACAGCAGCGGAACTTCTGGCATCGACAGTGATACTGTAATTTTTAAAAGTTCTGCCGTTTTCGGAAACAACTGTTACCATAACCGGGTTAGTGTAATCAGCTGCAGTAAGCTGAGGGCTGGTTTGCTCAACACCCATAAGGAAAAGCTTAGCGCTTGGTGAAACAGCGAAAATAGCTTTCAATGAAGAAAGTGTGGTTCCAGGTGTAACTTTTTTGTAGTAGTTGCTACCGTTTGCATCCAGGACAATTGAACTTGTTAAACCAGGATTATTTGCAGGTTCAAATGCAAATGCAGTTAAGTCGCATGCCGAACTTAAGTCGTTCGATACTTTTACGGTATAATTTTGCATGATACCTGCATTGAAACCAGTTCCTTCGGCAGTATAAGCTATCGGTCCGGAAGCAAAACTATTTGAAGTAACTCCGCTTTCCTGCTCAGTTGAACCAACCTTAACAATGGATTTCTCCACAGCAGTGAAATTAGTTACCAATGAGCTGAGATCGGCATTATCCATAATAGCAGTAAATGTGCTGGTAGAGGCATCGAAAGTGGTCGGAATTTTTTCACCGGTCATGCTTAAATTACTCAGCAGGAAGCCAGGTGTATTCCAGAATTTCCCATCACCTATACCCGATACGTCTGCACCTGTAACAATAGCGGTGTTGTCGTTCGAAGAGTAATCATAAAGATAGTTTCCGTTTCCTTCTTTAAACTTATAATATGCCAGCATTCCGGAAGTATTTGCAGGAAAGTCTGTAACCATGTTTGCCACAATTGCTGACTGATCCAGGCATGAATTCCATACGCGTACTTCGTCGATACTTCCTTTTATACCCCTGGTTAAGGCTGCATTGTTACCCAGATACAAAGGTATGGTAGCATTAGTTTTGGTAGCACCAACAGTTCCTGTATACAGAACTGGTGTTTGAGCAACGCCGTTCAGGTAAAATGTATAAACATTAGCACTGCTCACAGTAACTGCAAGATGTTGCCATTGATTTGCTACTACTGTTCCCGGATAATAATAAGTGAAAGAAGCTGTTGGTGTTGTTACATTAAGGATATAACTGTTTTCAGGATATGCCGTCGAATAACGGGGTGATCCCTGGTAAAAAATGGCCACATTGGTTTTATCAAAAATTCGTCCGAATGCGGTTGGAACACCAAGATTTGACCAAAACTCGAAAGTGTAGTTGTTTTGTAAATCCATAGCAGGAATAGCCAATGCTGAAGCCAGTGAAGTAGTACCATTATATGTTCCAACCACATTGGTTGATGCATTTAAAGGTGTAACAACTACAGTTGACATCTTATCGTTGGTAGCCAGAATATCGCCCGTAAGTTTAGTATAGACATCTATATTAAATGTCGAATTTGCTGCAGTTAAATCAGCCAGTGCAGTAAATGTAATCGCTGAAGTACCTCCTGCTGCAATAGTACCGGGAAAGTTCTGAACCACTTCGGCTCCGCCGTTGATAGTATATGCAACATCAAAATTACTGATAGATGCAGTTCCGAAATTTTTGATTGTAGCTGCAATGGGAGATAAAGCTGTTCTGTAAGGCCTTATTGCTGTAAGAGCCGAAATACCAGCATCCGCAGTCGATGCAATTGAAGTTATAGAAACAGTTTTGCTATCGTTTGTGGTAACAGCATCACCAATGGCAACAACCCAAACCTTAAGAGCATAAGTACCTGCAACCGACAAATCAGCTTTGGTATCAAAAGTTTTAGCTAAACTACTTCCTACAGCGATATTATCGGCTGTAACAGATTGTACAACCGGCGTATTGTTATCAAGCTGGTAGTACATATCATAGGCGGTTAATGCTGTTGATCCATAGTTAGCCACAGTAAAGGTAACATTTTCCGCTGCTGTTTTGATGCCCGAAGTTGTTGGGGCTGAAATAGCTGTAACGGCTGCATCAACACTTGGTTTATCAACACATTCAATATGCGCAATAAATCCCCTGCCATTTTCAGAACCATCGGATGTAAACCTGATGTATAACTGGCCACCGGCGGCTGATGAAGTAATAGCAGGAGGAAGATCAGAACCGGAGAATTTTCCCAGCAAATTTGCTGCTGTTGCAGAGGTTCCGCTATAGACATAAACAAAGTCATAATCTTGCTCTGTGTCAAAATCGGTAAAAGTAATTTTTATACTTTTTCCTGCAGTTGGTATAAAATAGGTGTTTTTGGTCAGCGAAATTGCATAATCAGCATACCGTCCGTTTGGATCTGTAAGCCATGCATCGCAGGTTGTTAATGAAGGGACCGAACCTATAAATATATCCGTACCATTGTTACCCTTGGTTGCTGTAAGTGTATTGTTTGCTGAAACCACATCACCGGGCCAGTTAACTGAGGCAGTAAGTGTATAAAGGCCTCCAACTGAGAGATCAGCTTTCTGGTCGAAAGCGCGGGATACAACTGCCATTGGAGCGATTGGGCCAGGCACTACCTCGTTCACAACTGCGCCACTGTTTACCTGATACGAAACAGGAACATCCGATACGCTTACAGCCGATAAGTTTTTCACAGCTACTGTAATGGTTTCAGCGGCAGTTACACCAGTCCCGAAGGTTACTGATGACAAAGCCAGATCATTAACAGGCAGTGATAAATCCACATTATCGATTGTAACAAAATCGCCCACATCATAAGTGTCAAGGCTGAAATCGTAATTCCCGCTGGAGTTGACATAGGTAGTGTAGTTGGTTTTACAAACGGCTTCAAACACAATGGAAACTGAAGGTTCCCCGGCATAAGCTGACAGATCATAATAAACTGTTTTGTAGCTGACCTGGTTTGCGGTTCCGTAAACCTCTGTGCCATCCGTATTTGTCAGTACGGTACCATTAACTTTGACCCTGAAGAAGGAAGTACCGGTTGCAGTACGGAATTTCTCCCTGAAATCAAATTTCAGCCTTAAAGGCATTCCGGCATATGAACTTGCATCAATATTGCAAATGCTTGCAGAAACAACATAGGTAGGGTTATTGGTAAAACAGTTGGCGCTGGTGCTGTTAACCCAATCGGTTGTAACGCCGGAAGTGCCTTCCAAACGGATACCATATTTCTGGGCATCGTTAACATAGCGGACATTTCCCTGCCCCTTAACGGCAGTAAAATAAAAGTTCGGCGCCGTCTGGCTTTCAAAACTCTCGCTGAAAGGAAGTGATGCTACAGATACAGATGGATTAACTGTAACAGCGTAAACGCGCTGGCTTATTGCCCCTGTGGTAAGGTCGATAGCGCGAACAGTATACCAGTTGTTTTTATTTTGTGTGATACCTGTAATATCATAACTGTTTGAAGTTACATCAGCCAGATGTTCGTAAACCTGGCCATTAAGTTTCAGAACCTCATAACTGGCATTGTCCACAGCATCCCAGGTAAGGGCAAACGGGCCATTGCCACCGCATTGCGCCGAAGCCACCTTTAAATTCACAGGTGTAGGCATAACATTAAATGAGCCTTTGTCCTCGTTCAGAACAGAACCATTGGATATGCGGATTTTTGCATTATTAGTGTTACCGGCAGGAACAGTCCAGAGATAGCTTCTGCTGGCTGCGGAGATATTTGATGCTATAACGGTAAAGTTTATACCTCCGTCCATTGAGTATTCAAGTGTATATGAGTTGTTGTACCCCGCGCAATCCCAACGGATTACTTCCTGGTTGCCCGGGTTTAGAAACTCACCGCCGATAGGATATGTAAGCTTTAATGATGGCATTACTATATCATATACAATTGCAAAATCCTGTGCTCCCTCGGGAATTTCATATCCATCAACATTAATGGTATAAGTTCCGCTTGCAGGATTCGACAGGGTTACCTGTTCCAGGTTATTGAGGCCATCAAAACCTCTGACAGCATTTGCTGATGGATTGGATGGATCTAAAACCCATGGGAGAGTAGTTGTACTTCCATTGGAAACACTCAGATCCAGATCGTTTACCAAAATTCGTGCAGCACCTGCAGTGCCGGCAGGATCAGTCCATGCCAGCATAACTTTTAGTTCAAGTGCCCCGCTTGGAACAGAAATGTTTTTGCTAAAGGATGTTCCCTGGCTTACTGTACTCGTGTAGTAATTATTTTTTTCCATTACTTCAACAGCGTGCAGGCCATTAATTTCGCCATAGCCAAATTTATAGTCAGGACCCGGAGCGCCCAGATCCCTTGCCGTGTTACATGCCAGAGCTCTCATGAAAGCAGAGGTGGGTTGTTGCCCGCCATGAGTTTCTTTGTAGCGCTGGTAAACCAATGCCATTGTTCCGGCAACACCGGGAGTAGCCATTGAAGTTCCACTCATAATGCCATATCCATTGTCGAAAAAAGTTGAATATGTATCAACGCCATCGCCGCTGATGTTTGGTATTAAGCGGCCATCCTTTGAGGGGCCAAAACTGCTGAAAGAACTCATATTATCCATCTGGTCGATTGCGGCAACCATTAATGAATTCTTCATGTTTTTGGAAGTTGTATTAAATCCGCCGGTACATATTGACTGGTTATTACCTGCCGAAAAAACATACAAGAAGTAAGGATACCAGCTGGCAATCAGGTCTTCGTTATGATCGGTGCTATTATATGCATATGGATTAGGGCAGGTTGTTACGTTATAGCCCCATGAGTTGGAAGTTATTTCAATACCATCGTTATCAAGTGCAAGCAGCCTTTCGGAAGGCACACTTAAACCGTTCGACTGTGTATTAAAGTTCCAGGCATACACGGTAGCCTCAGGAGCCATTCCTTTTGCTTTTGGGTCGATTAACCCGGCACCGGTAATGGTGCCGCAAGTATGCGTACCATGATCGGTCGTATGCGACTCGAATTCCCGGTTTATCGCCCTTCCGTTAAAATCTCTGTGGTTAAATACATCGGCATCCCATAGTCCGACTTTTACACCTTTTCCGGTCAGACCATAACCTAAACCCGGTATGGTCGAACTTAATACATTTGCCCGGTGCAGAGTTAATCCATGGTTATTTTCCAACACCGATGGAGGATCAATAGGCTCAATATTCTGAACCCAATCCATAGCGGCGAGTTTGTTTATGGTTGAATAGTCGGCTTCAGCAGTAATCTGATGAAAGGTCCCCAGTGTTTTCACACGTGAAATTTTCAGTCCGGCGATTTCACCAGCAATCATTGACTCATCAATGTCTTTAAAGTATGTAATCACTACTTTTACCCGATCTCCACCTGCCTTTGCATATTCAGGGGCCTGGCCAATGGCCAGATCCTGACGTATTTTGTACTCAGGTTTAATCGTCAGTAATGCCCTGATATTTTTCGCTTCATTAATTCCAATGGAATAAAATTTGGCTGAAACAGAAACCAGGTAGGCGTTGCCATGCACATAACTCAACAGGTTTATGCCTTGCGCCTTTAACTGTTTTTGTTCTGCAATGTTGGGAAGAGTAGTAAACTGAAGAATAAAATGTTCGTTCTGTGCCGGAGCCTTACTTAAGCCTTCGGTTTGCAGCTGTTTTCTCGTCTGCTGGAAGTTAGCAACAGGAGTAACACTTTTCTCATTCAGGGTGACTGTGTACTGATTCTGACTGGGGCGTTGTGCCCAGCTAAATCCTACAATCATAATCATCGCTAATACAAGTAATTGTTTCCTCATAAAAAAAAAATTTGGGTTTAGTTAATAATTGGTTCGACAACTTAGAAGATAAAAGTATCTGATACCATGTCAACACCAAATGTATCTTATGTTCATGAAATAAAAAAAAATATTTATGTGCTGTTATGCTGTTCAATATCAATAGTATAGCGATTTTTTAATTTCACACATGATTTAATTTTGTTCTTATATGTTTCATTTTTAACATATTTATTGATTGATAAACAAGAAAAAATCAATCTGTTTTCTTTTGAATTAACACATTTTCAAATTCTCCCGGTTCTGAATTTTTATTACCTGCATCCTTTAATCCTCTCTTCCGGTTTTCCCATTGCATTCTCCGGCAGCGATTTTTTCCAATATTTTTCTAATAAATGCAATATTTGGTGTTGTATTTTAGATTGTACAGTTTCATTTTATTAAATTTTCTATTACCTTGAACTTTTGAAGTACCCGAAACCGAACGAATATTTGAAAGCCTGCATAATAAAGATGACTTGCCAGTGCATCATATATAAGGAACAACAAGATTGTAAAAAAAGTAGAATGGCGGTAAATTTTATGCAAAAGAAAAATTCATTGCATAAAAAAAGAGATACGTTTTGCAACGTAACTCTTTGGTAATCAAAAAGTCGGAGTGGTCAGACTCGAACTGACGACCACTTGCACCCCATGCAAGTACGCTAGCCAACTGCGCCACACCCCGATCAATAAGGGTGCAAAAGTAATGATTTTCCGGTTCGGATAAGTAATGAAAAAAAATTTCTTCACAAAAGAATGTTCACCAGCACTGATTATTGGGTATCAGTTATTTTATACGGCAACGAAATATAAAATGTCGATCCTTTTCCTGGTTTGCTTTCGGCCCATAACTTCCCGTTCAGGAAAGTAACATATTTCTGAGCTACGGTGAGTCCAAGGCCTAATCCGCCATACTGCCTTGCAGGCGTCTCGTCGACCTGCCGGAATTGCGAAAACATAATTTTGAGTTTATCCTCCGAAAAACCAATGCCATCATCTTTCACATAGAAATCGATGATATTGTTTTTGCTGAATGTATATCCAATTTCAATAACACCTTCATCCGAATATTTAAGTGCGTTAAAAACCAGGTGGTTCAAAGCCCTTTTTAACTTATACCCATCCGTTTGTATGCAGAAACTGCTATCTATGTTTGCCTTATGTACCTTAACAATTATATCTTCTTTGCCGGCATTTGCTTTTTCGAAATTTATCCATGTCTGAAGCGAATTCAGCAGATCATTTACATTTACCGGTTCAATATCCACACCGGTAACACCTGATTCGAACTGGGAAATATCAAAAATATCATTAATTATTTCAAGCAACGAATCTACATTCCGGTTAATGATGTTGGCATAGGCCACCTTGTCATTTTCGGGCATAGCCGGGTTTGAAATTAATCCCGCAAAACCCATGATAGCATGTAAGGGTGTGCACAATTCATGCGACATATTACAAAGGAACGCTGATTTAAGCCTGTCGGATTCACCGGCTTTCAGACGGATAAGATGAAGTTCGTCCTTTACCCTTTCAATTTCATCAAACAGTTGTTCGTTTTCTGCAGCACAGGAGGTATAGGTTTTCTGCAGTTCAGAGAGTTTTCGCTTTGCCTGTAAAAAAACCGCTAAAAACACAATACTTATACCTGCAAGAATCAGAAGTGCAATAATTACGGCTGCATTCATATTAATAAGTGTAAATTTCTTATGTAAGGTAAAGGTCCGAATAATTCTTTTAACGGCAAAACATATTCACAGTTGATGAAGGCATCAGGCTGGCCGGTATTTGTCAGGGAGTTATGCGATGAATTCCGATTGGATATTCCTGCATAATAATTTCAATCAGGGTATCGTAGTCAGCCTGCCGGGCTACAAAATCGAGTTTGTTGGTATCGATCAGCAACACCCTTAATCCCTGCTGCTGCCTGATATAATCCAGGTAGCCTTCCTGTATCCGTTGCAGGTATTCATCTTCGATTTTTTGCTCGTACACCCTGCCGCGGTTACGGATATTTGTTTGAAGCCTGCTTATATCAAGGTAAAGGTAAACCAGCAAATCGGGTTTGGGCAGTGCATTTTCGATAATCGAAAAAAGACGGGTATAGAGATTAAACTCTTCACCATTCAATGTTTTTTTTGCAAAAATCAGCGACTTAAGAATGAAATAATCGGCAATGGTAACCGGGTGAAACAAATCCTGAACAGCAAGTTTGTTTTTTAATTGCTGAAACCGGTCGGCCAGGAATGATAACTCAAGCGGGAAAGCATAGCGTGACGGATCTTCATAGAACTTCGGCAGAAATGAGTTGTCCTCAAACTGTTCGAGTATGAGCCGGGTATTAAATTGCTGCGACATGCGTGTAGCAAGGGTAGTTTTCCCGGCCCCGATATTGCCTTCAATAGCTATATAATTGTATGGAATTATCATTTTTTAAATTAAAGCAAAACTAAAAATTTCTTCTCATGTTTATTGATAAAATAAGCGGGCAAATTCTTCTTTCCCAATCACAGTAGTTATCGGGCTGGGATCTTTCAGCTGCTGTAAAAGTTCAGAAATTGTTTTTTGGAGTACCGGGTGAATTAATCCGGGTGCAATAGCAGCAAGCGGTTCGAGCACAAATTTACGCTCATGCAAAAAGGGATGCGGGATTACCAGGTTGTGTTCAGCCAGCTGTTTCTCATCGTAAAATAAAATATCAACATCTATAATCCTGCTGCTGTATTCTTTTCCTGATCTTATTCTTCCTAATTCCTGTTCAATTTTAAGTACTTTGTTTAAAACCTGCTGTGGCGAATACTCCGTTTCAACCATGAGGGCCTGGTTATAAAAGGAAGTTTCTGCATTAAATCCCCAGGGTTCCGACTCAACTACCGGTGAATACTCTATTATTTTACCGACCTGTTTATCAATTAGCCGGGCAGCCTGAACCAACGAATTCAGCCGGTCGCCCTGGTTACTGCCCGATGAAAAATAAACTTTGGCCATACATTCTCTCTTCGTGCCAAAGATACAATATGAGTTTAAATCGCAAAGTAGAATATACCACAAGTTTTAAACAGCTAGCTTTATTCAGTTAATTATTTGAATGATGAACTGAAAATAAGTATTGACGATGCAATTGTACAACGTAATTCGAAAATCGGGAATCAATTCAACATTTTATGTAACTTCGTGCTCTATAATCCGTCAGATAAATCAAATCTTAATCCATATTAAAAATGAAACAATTTTTTAAATTCACTTTCGCTTCCATGCTGGGATTTATCCTGGCCGGATTCCTGATGTTTATTATTTTTGTGGGTATAGTCGTTTCTGCCGTATCGCTCGGCACGAAAGATACCGTGGTGGTGCCCGAAAAAACTATCCTGATGCTTACGCTTGATCAGCCCGTCAGCGACCGCTCATCGGATAATCCTTTTGCGCGGTTAAACTTCAGCAGGCCCGATCTGTCACCTGAACTCGGATTAAATGATATTATCAGCAATCTCAAAAAAGCGGCCGGCGATTCAAAAGTGAAGGGAATTTATCTTGAACTAACGGACGTCCCTTCAGGGCAGGCTACTATCGAAGAAATCAGGGATGCACTTATTGATTTTAAAAAATCAGGAAAATTCATAGTTGCCTATTCCGAGGAATTTACGCAGAAATCTTATTACCTGGCTTCGGTGGCCAACAAAATTTACCTGAATCCTGCCGGGGGCATGCAATTTAAAGGTATGGTAGGGCAAGTGATGTTTTTCAAGGGATTGCTCGACAAAATTGATGTAGAAGCCCAGGTTATTCGCCATGGGAAATTTAAAAGTGCTATTGAGCCTTTTACCCTCGATAAAATGAGCGAACCCAATAAGGTACAAACGCTGACTTTTATCTCAGGCATGTGGAATCATATGCTTACCGGTATTTCAGCCAGCCGCGAAATACCTGTCGACCAGCTTACTGCTATGGCAGATGAATACAAAATACAATCACCCGAAGATGCTGTTAGTCTGAAAATGGTTGACAGGCTGATGTATAAAGATGAAGTGCTTGATGAACTCAAAACCAGGGTGGACGTAAAGAGTATTAAGGATTTGAGATTTATGAAAATAAGCAAGTATGCCAAAACTCCGGAGTCAGATAAAAAAGCAGCTTCGGATAAAATAGCTGTTATTTATGCCAGCGGTAATATAATAAGTGGCGAAGGGGATGAGCAGTCCGTTGGCTCAGAGGGTATTTCGAAAGCCATTCGTAAAGCACGCCTCGACGATAAAGTGAAGGCTGTTGTGCTTAGAGTAAATTCACCCGGCGGCAGCGCACTGGCTTCGGATATTATCTGGCGCGAGATGCTGCTTACTGAAAAAGTAAAGCCTGTGGTTGTTTCGATGGGTAATGTGGCTGCGTCGGGCGGGTATTACATCGCTTGCGCCGCTGATAAAATTTATGCCTATCCCAACACCATTACCGGATCAATAGGTGTCTTCGGCATTATTCCTAATATGAAGGAGATGTTCAATAAAGACCTGGGAATTACTTTTGATGAGGTAAAAACCAATCCGTATGCAGATTATATTTCTGTTACCCGACCGATGAATGAAGGGGAAAAGAAAATCATCACACGCGAAATTGAATCCATTTACACCACATTTACCACCCACGTTGCAGAAGGCCGCAAAATGACAGTGGCACAAATTGACAGTATCGGACAGGGTCGTGTGTGGAGCGGAGTGGATGCAAAACGCATCGGACTGGTGGATGAATTCGGCGGGTTGAATGATGCCATAAAGGGAGCTGCCATACTGGCAAAACTGAAAGAATACAGCATACAGGAACTTCCAGAACAAAAAGATACTTTTGAACAACTTATGCAAGCGATTTCGGGTGACAACACCTCTGTTTTCCTGAAAAGGGAAATGGGTGCTGCCTATCCTTACTTTAATTACCTCAGCCGCATGAGTCGCATGGAAGGCATACAGGCACTTATGCCGTATGAGTTCGATATTAAGTAAAACTTATTTTAGTTGAAAAAAAAGGCGATTCCTAACCGGAACCGCCTTTTTTGCTTCTTACACCTTACATGTTATCTCATACACCTTACACCTTACACCATACACCTTATCTCTTACAACTTAGTGCATAATCTTAAAAACCAGTTCCCTCAGCAATTCACCCTGGTCGGTCGAATAATTTTCGATACCAAGTGCGCGGACATTGCATTCGCGAAGCCACCCGATAATATCCTGCACTTTATTAGCATTATAGTTCCGGTATGCATCAAGATAATCGGTTTTGTTATAGGGCGTCAGTTTGGCTTTGCTCAGTATGGAAGATTCGGATTTGTCGGGCAAGGAATGAATCAGTAATACTTTGCTGAAAAAATTGAACAGCATGGGTATCGTCTTGAAAATTGAATTCTCGCCGGGATTAAGTGCGAAATGGTGTGCGATCTGGTTGGCCTTCAATATGTTCTTTTTTGCCAGGGCGCGTTGAAATTCAAAAATATTATAATCCTTACTGATCCCAATATACAATTCAATTGCATCCTCAGTTATGACCTTTTCTTTAGGATGATTAATATACAGCTTGCCGAGTTCGTTGTTAATCTTTTCCAGGTTAGTACCCAGGTATTCCACCAGCATGTTGGCTGCTTTATCGGAAATAGAATAACCGCTGCTTTTTACCTGGGTTGTAATCCAGCCAGGCATTTCATTTTCATATTTGCGTTTCGATTCAAGAGCTACTGCTTTGTCGGATGCTGCAACTGCCTTGAGTAACTTGGCAGGAGGAGCCTTGTATTTATGACAGATCACAAGAATAGTCGATGGCTGGGGACGACTTATATATGAAAGCAGAATAGAAAGGTTTTCTTCTTTTTTCAAATCCATATCCTGCCCCTCGCGAAGAACAACAAGCTGCCTTTCTCCAATCATGGGGAATTGTTTGCTGCTGTTTATAACCTGGGCTGTCGTTGAATCGCGGCCATATAATACCACCTGGTTAAACTCCTTTTCGGTATCACTTAAGACATTTTCAGTAAGATAATCCGATAATTCATCAATATAATAGGGCTCTTCTCCATAGAAGAGGTATAAATTGACAAATTCCCTTTTCTGGAAATCTTTAACTAACTGAAAATAGGTTGATGTCATTGTGTCTGGTGAAAATCAATATATCTGAGTAGCTATTAGAATTGAAGATGTTTAACCGTAACCCGTTTTTCAATCAACTGCTGCAGCGATTCCATTCCAATTTTAACATGTTCTTCCATATATTTTTCGGTTACTATTTTATCACTCTGTTCGGTTTTTACTCCGCTCGAAATCATAGGTTGGTCCGAAACCAGGAGCAATGCACCGGTGGAGATGGCATTTGCAAAACCGACTATAAATATGGTTGCGGTTTCAAGGTCAATAGCCATTGCCCTGGTTTTCTGCAGGTATTGTTTAAATTCATCATCGTGTTCCCAAACCCTGCGGTTGGTTGTGTAAACCGTACCGGTATAATAATCCAGCCCCATATCGCGAATAGTAGTGGAAATGGCTTTTTGCAGGTTAAATGCAGGTAGTGCCGGAATTTCAGGGGGAAAATAATCATCAGATGTACCTTCGCCTCTAATGGCAGCAATAGGAAGGACATAATCGCCCAACGCATTGATATGCTTCAGCCCGCCGCATTTACCCAGGAACAGGCAAGCTTTTGGATTAATAGCACTCAACAGATCCATTACTGTTGCGGCATTAGCGCTTCCCATACCAAACCTGATCATGGTAATATTGCCGGCAGTAGCACTTGGCATCGACCGGTCTCTTCCTTTTATTTCGATATTATTAAGCCGTGCAAAAGTTTCGAGATAGGCTCCGAAATTCACCAGCAATATATATTCACCAAAATCTTCCATAGCAGTTCCCGTATAACGAGGCAGCCAGTTTTCGACTATTTCTTTCTTCGTTTTCATAAACAGAGTTAACTATAATTAGTAATAGTGGCAAATTTAGGAATTTTAAGCCATCTTTGCAGTGATTCCGGACAAGTTTCTCCGGAATGTTGAAAAAATGCAGCAATTAAACTTTCCACATTTCGAATTCAAAATCAGGGACAGCAGTAACCGGCAGGAAGTTTTCGATCCGGTGCGTCGTAAATTTGTGGTATTAACCCCTGAAGAATGGGTGCGTCAGCATTTAATTTTATATCTATTCCAGGTAAAGGGATATCCGGTTTCGATCATGGGAGTGGAAAAACAACTTTTACTTAACAAGATGCCCAAACGGTTCGACCTGGTGGTATTTAACCGTGATGCGAGCCCGCTACTGCTTTGCGAATGCAAAGCCCCCGGGGTGGAAATAACAGAAAAGGCTTTCGACCAGGCAGCCAGGTACAATATGCTTCTGCATGCTGAATATTTCCTGATAACCAATGGGCTCGAACATTATTTCTGCCGTATTGATTATGAAAATAAACAATATGTTTTCATCCAGGATATTCCGGCTTTCGCACAGATTCCCGGTTTTCTCAGCAAGTAAATTTTTTATTTCGAACCTTGTATCCTGTTCCGGGATTTAAGGGCATAAAAAAAGCCGGGATCCCCGGCTTTTAAAATTACATAATAATTTGTTACTGACATTTTAGTACACTCTTCATCTGGTATTTAGCAGATTGTGCAAAGGTACCGTATGCCGATTTTTTATAGTTTTCACAGGCGTTTGAGGTGTCATTTTTTCCTTCGTACGCTTTGGCTATTTCGTAATAGAAACGTGCCATTTTAATACTGGTTTTATCTTCCAGTGGTAGCCCTTTGTTTGCTGACTCAATAGCTTCGTCGGACTTTTTCAGGTTGTTGTACGATACGGCAAGGAGGTAATATACTTCTTTGTTTGTAGTGTCATAGGCCAGTGAAGCATGAAGCTTTTCAGTTGCCTCGGTGTATGATTTTTTCTTGAATGCGGCAGCACCTTCCAGGTATAAACTGGATGACATTGTAGTTCTTGCAGCCTGTGCAGTGACAGAATCATTTGCTTTTACAGCAGATGCAATTGCAAGGTCCATATTTTCCTGCATTTTTGTGTTATCGCCTTTTTTCTTGTATACCTGGCCTTTAGCATAAAGAGCTTTGCCATAGGTTGGGTCTAATGCCAGCGCTTTGTCAAAATAGGTGATCGCATCATCGTATTTTGAAGTCTGAGAAAGGTTGTTCCCTTTATTGGCATATAGTTTTACCAATATGTCACCCGACTTCTGTTTTATGTTTTCATCTTCATAGGTGGTAGCCAGATCATTACTTTTTTCAAAAGCTGTAGTGGCCAGGTCGTATTTTTTAGTTTTAAGAAAACTATTACCTACATTATATTGCCATACCGGTAGTACTTTTGTGGCGTTCATTTTAATTGTATCGGCATCGGCACCCAGTGCATTGCATACCTTTACTACATCTTGCATTTTACCAACTGCACCGGCTAAATCAGTCTTCGAAAGTTCAAGTGCGGCATTAAATGCAATGCCTGCGTCTTCTTTAGTTTGTGCATTGAGATTTTTTACTGTGAAAGTGCTAAAAAGGGTTATGGCAAAAGCCAGGATCATAGTCTTTTTCATTCTTGGAAAGGATTTTGTTAATAATTATGGCTACAGATTCTGCTGCAAATATACATAAATATGTATTTGATGCAAATCTTACTGACTGATTAAGACTGCAATAACCGTTCCAATACCATTATAACGGAGTTTTATGGATGATTTTAAAAACTAATTTAAGTGATTTACTGAACTAAGGATTGTTTATAATCTTGTTCCTGGGGATACATTTTTTGATATTTTATTATCTAAATTGTTTTAGCGGGATATTTTTGTAAAAACTTTCCGGGAATCCCGTTAAGGTGAATTTTAATAATACCCAAAACATTTGTTTTAAAATGTTTTACATTTGCAATCGCAGGTGCGGATCAGTATAATCGTTATCAATTGATTCCCTGCGCGGAAGAACCTGCTATTTAAGCCGGGCCGGGCATTTATTGAATCTTGCTTTTGTTCTGAAATATT
Organism: Bacteroidales bacterium; assembly: GCA_038250985.1. GTDB lineage: Bacteria > Bacteroidota > Bacteroidia > Bacteroidales > UBA4417 > UBA4417. The sequence continues at coordinate 1,251 of JBBSBT010000006.1, read as the reverse complement.
AATAAAGGCCGGATTGGATTTCAGTTTCCCCTTTTGCATGCATGCCGGCATTTTACCGGAACATTGCAAATTGATAGTTTACAAGAAGGATAGCAGAATTTAATTTTCCGGACTAGAGTTGGTTCAATATCCGAAGTTTTACCGGCAGAAACCGGGATTAACAAAATAACACATATCTCTTGGAATGTATTCTCAATCAGGTTGATCCTCAGTTTGATCCTTTTCAGGGATTTAATTACAGGCTATCCGTACTGCTAGGCCAGGATGGATTTTCTTTTTTAGTCACCCATGCCATTTCTCAGAAAGTATTAAAACTTTCATCATACAAACTGAATCTCAATAAAAGTGAAACCGATGAAACGGGAGGATGGCCTGTAAATGGCCATGACTATTTCGAAAGTCTGAAAAAAGTGGATTGTGCACTTATGTCGTGGCAGCGGGTTGATGTTGCAATAGCTTCGCAGAAGATAACCGTGGCTCCTCATGATTTTTTTGAGCATGGCGGTGATATGGATATCATTTCGGCAGCTCATAGCGTTGCTGCAGGGGAGAAAATTCTGACTGAGCCTGTTTCTGATGCAGGGCTGGTGATAGCAAGCCTGGTACCAGGTTATATCCCCGAATTCTGTGCTGCCCTGTTCCCCGGTTCAGTTTTGCGGAATGCTTCTGCCATTTTTGTGAAAGGCGTTCTGCGTAAGCATTCACTGATTATTGCACGTCATGTTTTTATTAACATTCATCAGGTTTTTTTTGAAATTACCGTGATCCATGGATTAAAACTACTCTATCTGAACACATTCAGGTATACAGCACCTTCGGATGTGCTTTATTATGTAATTTTCGTGCTTGAACAGCTTGGTTTTGTCCCTTCGGAGGAGAAGATTACACTGATGGGAGATATTTCTACCAATTCAACCATATACCTGGAGCTGAAAATGTATTGCGGTTCGTTAAATTTCATTTCAAAACCGGTGGAGCTTCAATACGGGGAAGCATTTTCCGAACCCGACATGTACAATTACTTCACTCTACTTAATATACCCTTATGCGAATAATAAGCGGAAGTCACAAAGGCAGGATACTCCGTCCGCCGGAGGGTTTACCTGTGAGGCCTACAACAGATATGGCCAAGGAAAGCCTGTTCAACATTCTGAATAATTATATTGATTTTGAAGAAATATCAGTTCTTGATCTTTTTGCCGGAACGGGAAATATTTCGCTGGAGTTTGCATCGCGCAATGCAAAAAGAGT
>JBBSBT010000005.1:0-21749 GCA_038250985.1 Bacteroidales bacterium | reverse complement strand
TCCCAGACAATAGTCAGCTAAATACTGAGCAATATCAAAACTAATATTAATTGGTGCAGTAGTTGGTTCCCCCTGACAAGTACCGGATTCATTATATCCGGAGATAAAACTGATATCCGAGAAATCTGCACCGCTTGTTGAACCGACCCCGCTGAAGGAACCATTTACGCTGATTTTAGGCGAACAAAGCGAATTGGCCAGGATGCTGCAATCAGTACTTGCCTTGAAGGTGATTGTTAATTCTGCTAATAAAGAATTGACATCTGCTGACTTGGGAAGCATACCAAAATCCCAGACTACTGACCCGTTAGCTCCCAAAGTTGGGTCAAAGTACAAATTGTTCGGGCTAGGTAAGGGGGAAAAATTGATACTTTTTGAGCTGCTGACATAGTTTGCTGTATAAGGTACCGGTATTACTATCCTGGTATTGTTTATCGCTTCTGTACCTTTATTACGAAGCTCCATTTTATAGATAATATCTTCACCGGGGTGAACAACCAGAGTATTACTTCCTGCAGGTATGTTATTGATAGACTGGATGGTACTTAATCCTTCCGGGTATGGTATATAAGCATCCACCGCCATTGCAATACAGAAAATGATATAACTATCCTGAGTAGATCCGTATTTAAACCTGGTTGATGATTGATTATTGGTGATAATTGAATTATTTGTATTTGGTATATCAAACATTGCAATATCAAGTCCCGTATTGTTTTTCAGATTCGGGTTTCTCAAATTACTACCGGTTTGTATTGAACTGTTAAAAAAGTTAGTGGCTGTATTTCCACTATGATTTAAAGAAACCCAGTTACTGTTTTGATCCAGAACCTGGAAATAATCTCCGGCAATACTTACATCCCCTTCACCGGCAATCATACCCAGTTTCATATTTACATTACCCGACTGCACCGTATGGAATCCTGATATAGGTAATTCATAGCTTAGTATTGCTTGTCCTGCAACATACGCATGACCGTCAAAAAGAGTCACATCTCTCCAGTTCATTTTGGAATTTTCATAAACAACAACGAGTCCCCAGCCGCCATAATATCCTGTGCTTCCGCCATTACCTTCGCGAAGGGCTATATCTGCAACCGTATAGTCGCCGATTCCATGAGCTTTTACATAATCTGTTACTTCTGCATAGGCCGAATACATATAACCATCTGTAGTAACAGGGTAATAAATGTCGTTTGCATTTGCCGTGATGTTAGTATACGATGTTGCTCCCGGACCTTTGAGAGAGACTACCTGCTTGTTAAAAGTCTTGGTGACTGAATTTTTTGTTACAGTGAAAATATTGGCACTGGTTCCGTCATCTGACCGTCCCGTCCAGTACAAACCGGCATATATAATATTTGAACATGAAGGAACAGCTTCGTTTTCAGTCGATAAAATGAGATTGGCAGATGATGAATTTAATGTACTCGTAATACCATCAACATCCACATATACCATAGCATTACTGCTGTTATTTATGTTATCTCCATAGGTATTCAATGTCAGATTGGTATTTCCGATCATCGTATAATCGCCTTTGATGTTATATATTTTCTTTGTAGGCGAATAAACCGATGTTCGTTGGGTAAATGGTTTAATAATTTGCCCGTACGAAACAATCGAAACTCCATTTAATAAAGCTAAAATCAGAAGCATTTTGATGGTCCGATTGAAATTCAGGAATTTTGTATATATATTTTTCATTGTCCTAGTGTATTTAAAGTAATGATAAAGTGTTTTATGAAGGAATTGAAATCAGATAAATAAAAGTGATACCTCTGTTTTCCTCAGGGCTAATCATTTTTGCTATTTTCCCGATCTCGCAATCACTTATTGCTGATTGCTCCCCGCAAATTTTGAAATCACAGAGGAAATAAACATATTTCAGACTCAAAAATGCGCTGAGCCGTGAAATATCCAGAATAAGGTTCAGATCTTCAGGGCTGCTTATCCTAATACGAATGATTTCAACACTGCTGTATGCGGGATTATCTTTATAAAGTTGGTTTACAGATGCCACATCTGTGTCAATTAGTGTGGGCATCTCACCTTTGTCTCCAATAAGTTCACTTTGCTGAAAATAGAATGTTGGCTGAATATCATTCACCAGGCTACGAAGATGATTTATATCTTCCGTATTTCCGTTTAATAAACCGGAAAGTTCTTTAACCTCCTGCGCGGAAACAGAAAATGCAAAAAAGGAGATGCAGAAAGCAAGTAAAAGCCTGCCTGATGCAAATTTAAATGAGTTCAGAAATGAACTCTTTTCTGTTTTTATTTGCTTATCGTTTATTGTTCTCTGTTTTTTCATTGAAAAGTGTTATTTAAAAGGTTATGTATTAATTTCAGCATTAATGTTTAAATGAATAAAATGGTAAAATGAAATGATGATTTATATTATTCAGATCATTCTTCCAGGTAAACACGATAGGGTAAGACATCTTTACAGATATCTATTATGATTAAAAAAAGAAATAGCGGATTTTGTGAAATGTGCAGAAGACAGAAATCTATGATTTGTTGTCCTGAAATGGAAATGATATTCAGTTTGAACACCAAGGAAGACGAGTGTGTGGAAATAGTTTTTGCTGCCATACTATTTGATTTATAGTGGTTTACAAGTAGAAATAGTAGACGAGCAGCGTTAAAAGACAGGTTTCGGCGCTTTCAACAGATCAAGTTGTCGAAATATCATGCCATAATATTTATATGCCAGATATTCAGATATATACGTAATATGTTTTACTCTGACTAATAGGATATGTCCTGTTTTGGGAACTTGTGGTTAAATTGGGAATATATTCCATTTATGAATAATTTTTTATCAGCATATGATTTTTTATGTGTTTTTGAATCAAATACTTATATTCTTCCGGGTATAAATTAAAAAATGTTAATTGCCTTAATCTAATATCAATAATTACTGAGAAGCATAGCTATGGCAAAATCCTGAAAAACCTGGAGAACTCAAGATAATACTATCAATAAGCTTAACCTGGAATTTACTATTGAGTGTATGATCTTTTCAGATCATTTGCGGTCAAATCAATAACGGTTACTTATTTGAGAACTTCCAGACTGTTTTTGAGTAGAATTCTTTACCAGGCCGAAGAATTACATCAGGAAATTCAGGGTGATTCATAGCATCAGGAAAATGTTGTGTCTCCAGGCAAAATGCAGTATGGCTGGTATGTGGTTTTCCACATTTCCCGGTAAGCGATCCATCAAACCAGTTTGAAGTATATAACTGTACTCCCGGTTCTGTGGTGAATACCTCCAATACCCGTCCTGATTCGGGTTCAGACACATGGGCAGCTAAAGAAAGATTTCCGGTTTGATTCCGAAGAACAAAGTTATCATCGTATCCCATGGGCAATTGCTTTATTCTTTCTCCAATCAGATGAGGTTCAGTGAAATCAAAAGGAGTTCCGTTAACATCAGCAAGCTTACCTGTCGGGATACTTTGATTATCAGTAAGAGTTATTTTATCTGCTTCAATCTTTAGTACATGATCATATATGTTGCCTGAGCCCTCACCGCCAAGGTTAAAATAGGCATGATTAGTAAGATTAACGGGTGTTGCTTTGTCAGTAACGGCATAAAACTCAATACTGATTTCATATTCAGAATGCAGCGTATAGATAGCTTTTACCTGTAAATTCCCCGGGAATCCTTCTTCTCCATCTTTACTCAGGTAGGTAAGTTCAATTCCGGCTTTGTCGTTATTCTTAAAGGATTTTGCATCCCATAGTTTGTGTTGAAACCCGTGAAAACCTCCATGCAGTGAATTTTCACCATGGTTGGCTGATACTCTGATTTCAGCGCCGTCAAGATTAAACTTTGCACCACCTATGCGATTGCAGGTACGTCCTACAATACAGTTAAAATAGGTAGGGTTTTCTATCCATCCTTCCCAGTCGGACAGTCCAAGTACAACATCTGCCAGAACTCCGTTTTTATCAGGGACTTCGAGAGACAGGATGATCCCACCATAATTTGAGATTTTCATTCTGACACCATGCGTATTTTCAAGAGTATAAATGAGTGCTTCTCTTTTATCCGGAAGAAAACCGAAATGTTCTTTAGATATTTTCATAATTTAATTATTATATGATAATGTGTACAGCGAATTAATTCAGAAAGGAAATTCAGAATTAATTGATTATTCGCTCAGCAAATATATTGAGATTCATTGTTTAAGTTAAGAATCATTTTAATTTCCTTGAAAAGAACTAGAATGAAAACCTGTACTCCCCGTAATTCATATCCCATTTTTTATCACCCATAAGTGGTTTTCAGAATATTCTGATTTTATAAATAACAAACAGGTTTTGTGGAAAAAACAAAACGCCATCCGGATTTAACCAGATGGCGTTTTCGTAAGGTAAACTTCTTATTAACCCTGAAGTTTAAAGTAAATTGGCATATTGAAGAGAACGCGAACTTGTTTCCCGTTTTGTTTACCAGGGTGCCATTTAGGCATCATTTTAACAACGCGTAAAGCTTCTTCATCGCATCCGCCTCCGATTCCACGAAGAATTTTAGCATCAGTAATGTTACCTTTTGAGTCTACAACAAAGGAAACATAAACAGTACCTTGTATACCATTTTCTGTGGCCTGCTGTGGATAAACAATGTTTGCGCCAAGAAATTTCTGACGTTCAGCATCACCACCCGGGAAAGAAGGCATTTCTTCAACAATCGTGAATACTTCCTTTTTCTCCTCAGGAACTTCGATTACTTCCGGTTTTACGTCGACAACAACTTCTTCAACTGCAACAGCAACATTTGTTGATGTTTTCGACAGATCATCCTGGTTAAAGATGTCGGTACTTTCAACAACTTCTTCAGTTGTTACCACAGGAGCCACAAATTTTACTTTTTGCTCCAGTTCTGCTGGTGGTGGTGGTGGCGGCGGGGGTGGAGGGGGGGCTTCTTCTTTAGGTTTAGACATATCAAGAAATTCAGCACTCGCTGCTTTTTCGACATACCCGGCTCTTTTATGCGCATAAAAACTTGAAGCAAGGGGATATGCCAGGCCTGCAAGTAAAATTGCAATGGCTAGCAATAAAGCCCTGTTCATGTGTGCAGTATACAATTTACGCAAAATGTACGCCCCATAAGTTTTGTTCCTGCGCTCAAAGACGATTTCGTCCATTGGAGCTACATCAACTTTTTGTTTTGTCATTTTTGTGTCTAATATTAAATGTGAACAACAACTTTTGTCAACATCCGATGAATTATTTCTTAACCGTATTTGCAGGCGGTTTTTCACCTAACATCTGAAGTTCAGTTGGCGTGATATCAACAACTGCATAATTGGCTACTGTACATATAGCCATCTCATCAATGATGTCGACCAGGTTCTTGTATTTGGCATTTTCATCCGCCTTTATCAGGATGATAGGAGCATTTTTATCAGACTTCTTCAACTCCTTGACTTTTCGGGTTAAAGTTGAATCTGCCATAACCTCTTCCCCGGTAATCACCTTATTTCTCAGTTCTGTTACAGCTTTAAAAACTATTTTGTTGCGTTGTAACAATACTTTACGGATTCCATCTTTACTGTAATTCGTTTCAATAAGTTGTGGAAGGGGTAATTTGGGATCTGCAACGCCAAAGTAATAGAAAATCTTATCATTTCCTGATATAAGAATATTGATGGTCCTGTCAGCTGCAATTTTTGGTGCATCTTTCGGTTCATCTTCCTTTGTCTTATCAGGCATGGTAATATCCATTGCTTTTGGCTTGCTGAAAGCTGTGGTTAGCATAAAAAAGGTGATCAGCAAACACATCAGGTCGACCATGGGGGTCATATCGATGTGCGTCGAAAACTTTTTGGCTTTCTTTTTGCCGCCTTTTTGTTTGCCTTCCGCTTGGATTATTTCAGCCATATTACGATTTCTTTAAATTATTAACATTATAAATACTATTCTTCCAATTTGGCTTCTTCCTTCTGCAAGTTAGTAATCAGGTTGAATTTATTAACCTGGTTGTCCTGAAGAATATCCATTACGTGTTTTACTGTTTTGAAATCCGCGTCAGAGTCTCCTTTTATGGCAACTTCTGCATTTGGATTTTGCAAACGGATAAAACGAACCCATAAATTTAACTGATTATCTGTGGAATCTGTCGGAATACCTGTCTGGAATACTTCTTTTTCTTTCGAATCAGATGTATTTAAATAGGCTTTCAATTTATCAGCCGGCATCCCGAAGGATGCTCCTTGTGAAAAAGTTTTTAATTCCTTGGGAGTAAAGTTAACGTTGAATTGTTCCCCGATTTTTTTCAAAACTTCTGATCGTATCAGAATGGAAGTGTCCAATCCATTGTCAAAATTCAGGAACACTTTATCATTTTTGCCGACTAGAATTGTAATGACATTCTTATCCGGAGCAACTTTTTCGCTTATAGAGTTAGGCGTATCAACTGTGACAGCTTCCTGGGGGCGAAAAGAGGTTGTTAACATGAAGAATGTAAGCAATAGGGCAAATAAATCCACCATAGGCGTCATGTCTATATGCGGAGTTCTTACCGGTGGCTTAATTTTTGGCATGGTTTCTTTTTTTGATTAGTGAAAACCGGGCGCAAAGCGCCATGTAAAAATTGATTCTAAAAGCTAACCTTACTTGGCTTGTGCTGCAAAAGTCTGAGTAAGACTAAATCCTGCTTCGTCAATTTTGTAGGTCATTGCATCAATTTTTGTTGAGAAATAGTTGTAGGCAATGATGGCGAGAGTTGATCCTGTAATACCAAATGCTGTATTGATAAGCGCTTCCGAAATACCGGTTGCAAGAGCAAGAGCATCAGGTGCGCCGGCTTGTGCAAGAGCAGCAAATGCACGGATCATACCTAATACAGTCCCGATAAGACCGATAAGTACTGAAATGGAAGCAATAGTTGATAAAATAATCAGGTTGCGCGATAACATAGGAAGTTCAAGAGCAGTAGCTTCTTCGAATTCTTTCTGTAAGGAAACCAGTTTCTGATCCTTGTCAAGTGATGTGTCCGACTGTAATTCTTTGTATTTAATCAAACCGGCTTTCATAACATTACCAATAGAACCTTTTTGTTTGTCGCATAAGGCAATTGCCTGGTCAATCTGATTGTTACTAAGAGAATTCTGAAGGTCTTTAACAAATACGTTAACAGCACCTTTTCCTTTTGCTTTGCCAATTGTTAAAGCTCTTTCGATGGTAAAGGTAAGAAGAACAATAATCAGGGTGATCAAAAGAGGAACGATGTACCCGCCTTTGTAAACCATAGCCAGATAATTACCCGGAATCGGATGACCGGCTGGATTGCCACCTTCAAAATTAACAGGGTTTCCTAATACGTAAAAGTAAATCAGGAATGCGATTGCCAGGGCAATAATAATTGACCCAGTTGCGAAAGCTGAACGAAGTGTTTCTTTCAACGATTGACCGTTTTTGCTCATTGTGATAAGATTTAAGATTAGTGAATGGGTATTAATTGTTTTTTTGTGATTTCAGTATTTAACAGCGACAAAGATAAAAAAAAATATCTCTTAAAAAAGACTTTGTGAAGGGATGGTTCATTTTTATTGAAAAAAAATACATTTTAGTAAAAGATAGGCAGTAACTAAAATGTATTTTTTTGATAATCAACTGATTGATTTATTGCGGCCGTTGATTTGCTGACTTGAACTCAGGGCAACGGGTTTTCAAATCTTTTATCGCACTAAGGGCATTTGCATTAGTTGGTTCTATGCCCAGGATTTTATCCCAATATTCGAGCGATTCGCAATATTTCTTGTTAACAAGGTAGTAGTAGCCCAGGTAATTATAGGCTTCAAACATGTCTTTTGAATATTTTACAGAGTCAGCACTCGCTTTTTCAATAACGGTCTCATAGAAGGGTTTTGCAAGCCCTTCCTTTGTATCAGGATCGAGGTTGGAGTAAATCCTGGCCCGGAAAACGAATGCCGGCTCAAAATCGGCGGCTAGCCTGCATACTTTTGCAAAAGCTGAATCAGCTTCTGCCCAGTTCTGGGCATCATAATAGGCGCGTCCCATTTTCCAGTAATCGCCGGTGGTGCTACCGTTTGAGTATTTTATTTTCAACTTGTAGGTATCACCTGCTTCCATGGGCTTTTTTGCCTTCAGGTACAATGATGCTATTTCAGAGAGAAGCTCAACATTGGTAGTATCAAGCTCAAAAGCCTTAGTCATTTGGAGTATACCTAAAGAATCCTGTCCGGTTTTGAGCAAAATACGCCCGTCATAGATATAATCTGATGGAGTAATTTTTTCGACAGGTGCATTTTTCATGAATTTCCCGATATAATACTTTGCCTTTGGGTATTCTTTTTCTTCATAATAAGAATAAGCAAGGGCACGGTTAAGATCATTAAATGATGTTGAATCCATAGTCATAATCTGTTTGATCTGGGCAATGGCTCCCTTGTAATCTTCGGTTTGAATCAACATATTGGCATACCTGCGCTGGGCTGCGATATTACTGCTGCTCAGATCAAGGTACTTCCTGAAAAATTCTTTTGATTTATCAGGTTTATCCATTTTGGCATAAAGGAATCCCATTTCAAGGTAAGCAGGGGCGAAGGAAGGATCTATTGTAATAGCTTCATCGTAATAGGATATGGCATCCTGATAACTCCGGATCCGGGTATAAAGTTGTCCAAGTTTTACACGGGCTCTTGTTGAATTAGGTGAAAAATCCTGTGATCTTTTATAATTCTCAGCCGCACGGCTCCCGTTATTTAAGGTATAGAACCAATAATCGCCCCTAAATAGATAAAGTTCTGCATTTTTAGGATCAAGTGTTTCAGCTCTCCTAAACAAACCGAATACCAAAGCAGTGTCTTTACTATTAACTTGTACATAAGCTTCAGCCAGTCGAACCAGCACTGTTGCCTGATCCTGTTTTGAAGGCCCAGACCTTGATCTTTTTACAGGAAGAAAGGATTGTGCTTTGGCGAAATTTTCATCCGCAACAGCCTTCTTATTCTCGATCAGTGCAACTTTTCCAAGTCCAACATAGTTCAGTGGCTCATTGGGATTAGCAGCAATACCCTTGTTGTAACGTTCAATAGCTTTTTTGGCTACGGCTTCGAAAGCGATATTGGTTGGATCAATAAAATAGGATGCCAACTGGTTTTCGCCGCTGTAATAATAAATTTTAGCATTGGCAGGGTCGCTTTTGATTAAAGCATTGAATGCTTCATCAGCCGCATCAAATTGTTCCTGATAGGTCATTTTAATTGCGGAATTTAAATCCTGACCGGAAGCAACACCTCCAATTAAAAGCAAAGATACCCCAATGAAGGTTTTTGTGATCAATCGTGTAACTCGTAACATTTTAAGTCCTCCTGTGTAAATGATGAATTAGTCTTTCTTTATCTGTATTAGTCGTATTGGCATTGTAGCAGGCACAAGACCTGATTTTAAAACAATCCGTTGTCCCTGGTCTCCTGCTACAAAAGAAACAAAACCCGTGCCAAGACCTGAAAATGTTTCTTTACTTATCATATATACATCGCGGCAAAACGGATAAGAACCTTCTGCAATGTATCCCTGGTAAGGTTTGCAGTAGTCTGACGAATTTGTTCCTACCTCCAAAATGCGAACATCCTCAAGGAATTTCTCCGAAACACTGTCCTGCGTATCACTGATCCAGTTAACACTGATGATTCCCAGCGCACTACGGTTATTTTTCACATAATTAATAACTTCTGCGTTGGTGTTAACGGCAAAGCAATTTGATGGGAAATTGCCGGTAATTGCAAACTTTTCGCGAAAATAACGCACATTGCCTGATTTATTGTTATCGAATACAACATTTATCGGCATATCAGGCGATTTGGAGTTTATTTGTTGCCAGCTGGTGATTTTTCCCCTGAAGACATCAGCAAACTGATTATCTAATATAAAGGTATCCGGATTAGCTTTGTTCACAATCAATGCCAATGCATCATGTGCCACTTTAGTAGTACGTGCCACGAATTTCTGTCCAAATAAGTAGTCTTTTTCTTCCTTGGTAAGTTCGCGTGTTAGCACAACTGTACGCACCGAATCATTCATCAAATCGGCCAATACATCAACTTCCGGTTTGTAAAGAGGCGTTATTTTTGCATTTACATATAAGGATTCGAAAGTAAATAGCTGGGTATCATAAAGCAATTGGAATGATTCGTCGATGCTGATTTTTATTTTACCACGCGTAGGTGTTTCATCTAGAGGTTGGACTCCCATCGGATTACGGCAAGAAGCAACAATCAGAACAAGAACTATCAGAGCCAGAAAGAATGGATGTGAAAAAAAACGTTTCATATTTTTACCTCCTTTAATCATTTAATTCTTTATTTTTTGTTATCTGTTTTGCTAGCCTGTAAAATCCGTAGGCAATAAGAAAAAGCGAAAATGAGAATTTCAAAGCCAGGGGTTTAACCGGGAAAATATCGGTTGCCAGAAGCACAATCCCTAATGCGACATAAATGGCAGACATCAGGTATCCAAAGTAAATCATGAATCGCGAAAACCAGCTCTTACTATACATCATATCCTCCTTTTTCTCTGAATCTGAAATTCGTTTAAATATTCTTTAAGCTTTTAGTTGTGATAAATAAATGTCAAATTTGTTAACAAGTACATACTTTAATCTTAATGCTTATCAGGATGTTCAGACTGCTACTCAGAAGAATCCCCAAAAGTACTAAAAAAAACAAGTATTCATGTTTGTACAGGGCTGCAAAAGTAATTTTTTTTTCAAATTTCCGCTCTTTTTTTTAACAACAGGTAAAAATTCATTTGATTCTTTTCTCTTTTCTCTATGTGGCTGAAAGGAAATGGATTGTTTATTAAAAATTGTTTATAGACAGTTTGAGTTGTGTTCATATACAACTTTTAATTTTTCAATTAATCACCTCATATTGAATCTTGGTTTATTTACAATATCTATGATGCCTCAGAAAGTGAATTTCCATAAAAGTCTTTAATGTTTTTTTAAAATATACTTGCATGTGTAGTATTACCTTCTAAATTTGCCGGCTTAATTAGCAATACATATTTCTAAACTATCACAAAATCGAACCGTATGAAAAACCGTATTCTGTTGCTGACAGTAATCTCTATTGCACTACTGACAGCTTGTAAAAACGAAAAGAAAATGAAGGAAAATCCATTCTTTGCCGAGTATTCAACTCCTTTCCAGGTGCCTCCGTTCGATAAGATCGACAGCACGGATTATATGCCGGCTTTTATTGAGGGTATTAAGCAGCACGATTTGGAGGTTGCAGCCATTACCGACAATGCCGCGGAACCAACATTTGAAAACACCATTCTTCCTTTAGATAAATCGGGTAAGCTGCTTACACGTGTTAGTAAAGTGTTTTTCAACATGACGGAAGCCAATACCAACGATCAGTTGCAGGCCATCGCAGGCCAGGTTTCGCCATTGCTCTCGAAACATAACGATGATGTTTCGATGAATGCAAAGCTTTTTGCCCGTATAAAAATAATTTACGAAAAACGCAATACTTCGGAACTAGATAAACAGCAGATCAGGGTGGTCGAAAAATATTACCGTGATTTTGAACGTCAGGGCGCAAATCTTTCGAAAGAACAACAGGATCAATTACGAAAGGTAAATGAAGAGCTTTCGATGTTATCGATAAAATTTGGGGATAACCTGCTTGCCGAAACCAATAAGAATTTTAAACTGCTGATCGACAATAAAGCCGATCTTGACGGATTACCGGAAGGCGTTATTACAGCAGCAGCCGAAGCTGCTGAAAAAGACGGTAATAAAGGGAAATGGTTATTTACTTTAGCAAAACCAAGCCTGATACCTTTCCTGCAATATGACAAAAACCGCACATTGCGTGAAAAAATATACCGTGGGTATTTTATGCGTGGCGATAATGACAATGCAAATGATAATAAAAAAAATATTGCCGATATTGTCAGGCTTCGGGCTGATAAAGCCAAACTGCTTGGATTCGGGAATTATGCCGCTTATGTTATTGATGAAAATATGGCTAAGACTCCTGCTACTGTTGATGATTTTCTCAATAAACTCATGGTAGCCTCATTGCCTGTGGCAAAAGCTGAACTCTCGGAAATGCAGAAGATTGCTGACGATGAAGGCGGAAATTTCAAACTGCAGTCATGGGATTGGTGGTACTATGCCGAAAAACTTCATAAGCAGAAATACGACCTCGACGAAAACGAACTAAAACCCTATTTCAGCCTGGAGAATGTTCGAAACGGAATGTTTGCAGTTGCCGGCAAACTTTATGGCATAACCTTTACTAAAGTTACCAACCTGCCGGTTTATCATAAGGATGTTGAAACATTCGAAGTGAAGGAAGCCGACGGTTCGCATCTTGGAATTTTATACCTTGATTATTTTCCTCGTCCAAGCAAGAGTGGCGGCGCCTGGTGCACCGATTTTCAATCGGCTGGTTGGGAAAATGGCAAAAAAGTTGACCCGGTAGTTTCGATGGTAACCAATTTTACGCCTCCTTCCGGAGATATGCCTGCATTACTCAACTTTGATGAAACTTCAACTTTGTTTCATGAGTTCGGGCATGCATTGCATGGATTATTTACCATTGGAAAGTATAGCCGTACTGCAGGAAATGTTCCACAGGATTATGTGGAATTGCCTTCGCAGGTTATGGAGAATTGGGCCAGTGATCCAGAAGTGTTGAGGATGTATGCAAAACATTACAAAACCGGCGAAGTAATTCCAGATAAACTGATTGAAAAAATTGAAAAAAGCGGTTTGTTCAACCAGGGATTTGTTACGGTTGAATACCTTGCTGCTTCCATACTTGATATGGATTATAATGAACTTGCAGCACCGGCAACTGTTGAGCCAAATGCTTTTGAGAAAGAAGCAATGAAAAAAATCGGGCTTATCCCTGAAATATTGCCTCGTTATCGTTCTACTTATTTCGCCCATATTTTCAGCGGTGGATATGCAGCAGGATATTATGTCTATATCTGGGCAGCCGTGCTTGATGCCGATGCTTTCGACTATTTCAAACAATCAGGCGATATTTTTAACCCTGAGTTGGCTGCAAAATTCCGTAAAAACTGTCTTGCCGAATCAGGTGATGATGAAGGTATGGTACAATATAAAAAGTTCAGGGGTCAGGAGCCTTCAATGGATCCTTTACTGAAACGACGCGGATTGAAATAAAGATTCTTTTTGCGAATGAGCCTTGCTTTTCACTGAAGAGCAGGGCTTTTTTATTGTCTTTTTTAAAAAAGACCCAAGTATATTAAATTTGGAACGGATATTCATTTTGCAACCCGGCTTAATAAACTACTTTTGTGGCTATAAAAATATATCATGTCAGATTATATTCTTTCGAAGTCGACTTACATTCGTGGCCTTCAATGTCATAAATCACTATATCTGAATAAATTCAGGCCATACCTGCGCGATAAGATCAGCGAAGAACAACTGGCCAAATTTGCCCGGGGACATGCCGTTGGTAAAATAGCTCAGCAACTTTTCCCCGGAGGTATAACTTTATCAAGACCCGGCGCTTCTTCAGCCCTGAAAACAGCCCAGCTCATCAGCGAAGGTTGCCCGGTAATTTACGAGGCATGCTTTATTTCCGACAATGTTATCGTAGCGCTTGACATTTTGGTAAAACAGGAAAACGGGTATAATGCTTACGAGGTGAAAAGCAGTATTGCATTGAGTGAAGTGTATTACAACGATGCATTTCTTCAATACCATGTGATAAATGCTTCCGGGTTGAAACCCGAAAAATTCTTCCTGATACACCGCAACGCCGAAATTGAAATATCCGGATCCGGGAATTTAGCTGAAAAGTTCATCTTTACGGATGTTACTGCCGGCTGTGAGGCAAAGGAAGCCATTATACAGGAGAATATAGGCGATATGCTGGAAGTGCTGAAACTATCGAAATCGCCGGATATTCAGCCGGGCCGGCATTGTATGACTCCTTATCCATGCGATTTCAGGGGCGTTTGCTGGAAGAAAATTACAAAAGCCGAACAGGATATACTTTTATCAGGAGATATATAGATACTTTAAAATCCCAGGCTCCAAAATACAGGTTCAAAGTTCCATGTTCAATGTTTAAAAGAAGGATAATCATATGAAATTTATTGATCTCACACTTACCCTCAGCCATGGAATGCAGGTTTTTCCGGGCGAAACTGCACCCTCAATTATTCGTGATATTTTGCCTGATGATGCCGGGTATGTTACTCACCGTCTTGAATCGAATATGCATACCGGAACGCACCTTGATGCCCCATTTCATGCTAAGAGTGATTTGCTGACGATCGATAAATTTCCGGTAGAGTTGTTTGCCGGATCAGCGGTTTTGATTGATGTGAGCGGTTCAACAAAGATAGAAATGCAGGCTCGCTGGGAGCAAATTTTCAGGAAGTACAAAGTTGTACTTTTTTATACCGGACATAGTAAAAACTGGGGAACAGAAGGTTACTATTATGATTACCCGGAATTTGATTCTGAAATAGCTGAGGCACTTGTAAAGGCAGGAGTAAGGATAGCCGGGTTTGATTCGCCTTCGCCCGACAAAACTCCTTTTGCTTTCCACAGTATTTTCCTGAAAAATGAAAGATTCCTGGTCGAAAATCTGACCAACCTGGATAAACTTACCGGTAAGGAAAATATTACTTTTATGGCATTTCCGCTGAAAATTGAAGCAGAAGCCTCGCTGATCAGGGCTGTTGCAATGATAGCGGAATAGAGGATAGATTATTTACAAAGTTCTTTCACTTTGTTTTCCAGGTCATCGCCGCGCAGTTTCTTGGCAACAATTTTACCTTTTTTATCAATCAGTACCGTAAACGGAATGGCTGTTACACCATAGGCAGCAGCGCCTGCTGATTTCCAGTATTTCAGATCGCTGACATGGTTTGGCCATATAAGGTTATCTTTTGCTATTGCCCTGAGCCAGCTCTCACGGTCTTTATCGAGCGAAACGCTGTATACTTCAAATCCTTTGTCATGGTATTTACCGTAAATAGCAACCACGTTAGGATTTTCTTTTCGGCAAGGTCCGCACCATGAAGCCCAGAAATCGACAAGAACTACTTTCCCTTTCAGCGAAGAAAGCTTCCGTACGTTTCCATCCGGATCGGTCAGCGATATATCGGGAGCCGGTGCACCAATGGCGGTTTTTCGTTCTACTTCAACCTGCTGATGATGTTGCTGAACATAGGCATTTCCGGGATAGGCTTTGAAAGTGGCTGCATCGCTTTTGTCGATAATATCGAAATCATTGGTCATATCCAGTTTGTCCTGGAAAAACATCCATGCCAGGGATGCGGGATGCTTTTCAATCTGGCTTTTTAAAGCTACTTTCTGTAATGAGTCATTGGCACGGAATTCATTTATAATAATGGTTGAGAGTGAATCGCGTTTTGGCGATGCCTGTATTTGCTGATACTGCAGATTGAGAGCAGCTTTCTGTTTTTCGAAAAGCTGTAAATCATTCATTGTACTATATAAGAGTTGCGTATGAAATGATCCATCTATTTCCGCATCTCCGCCAAGTTTTGCACCGGAGGTTTTCAGGTTTATCTTTTCTCCCGGGGTAAGGATCAGCATCATATAGTTTTTATCATCCAGCCGGAGTCTGAAAATGTCAGCTGCCTTAATAGGTGCTACGAGTTTAAAAGTGCCGTCACTTTCGATATCTGCTGAAGCAAAAATCCAAGGATTCTCGCCATTGAGAGTATCGAGATAGATCTTTGTATAAGCACCTTTATCAGCAATACTTCCGCTGATAACAACAGGGTTCGGAGTTTTTTGTGCCTGTGAAATAGTGATGAGCAGACATGAAAAAGCTAACAGGAAAAACTTGTTTTTCAAAAAAGTCATTATTCGGAAATATTTATGATTGAGCGACAAAAGTAATTATTATTCTATTAAAACCATGCCTGGGTGAAGTTTGTTCAATAAACAGTAAGATTGCCGGATAGGAGTCAAGCCATTATGTTGAAAATTTCTTATTTATATAAGTTAAACAGAACCCTTTGTTTAAAACGAAATGTCACCACTTAGTAAAACGGTCTAAAGAATATGAAACCCTTTTGCGCGTTTTGCATTTTAGGAAATCTTAACAATCTGAATAATGAAATGTGCGTGTTCCTTAATTTTTTTGCACTTGCATCGGACCCGTTAGGATAAAAGTCTTTGTTTTTTAATATGAACTACTGTGTCTGTGATTCGAAAAAATAAAAAGCGAAAATAAATATTGTACTGCAGCATATTTATATAAATTTGCTGTGTTCTTTGATTAACAACTTTAAAAAGTATTAGCAATGCCCACGATTTCACAACGCGGCCTTAAAATGCCGTCATCACCCATACGTAAACTTGTTCCTTTTGCTGAAGCAGCCAAAAAAAGAGGTATAAAAGTATACCATCTTAACATCGGGCAGCCTGATATTAAGACTCCTGAAGTCGCTATTGCTGCTATTCGTAATTATAATGGTAAAGTCATTGAATACAGTCATTCGGCAGGAAACGAATCCTACCGTAAGGCATTGGCATTAACCTACAGCAAACAGGGCATTGAAGTTGATGAAAACCAAATACTTATTACCACAGGTGGCTCCGAAGCTATTTTATTCGCCATGTTTGCCTGTATGAACCCGGGAGATGAAATTATTATCCCTGAGCCTTTTTATACCAATTATAATGCTTTTGCGCAAACTGCCGGTGTAATTGTGAAACCAATCACATCCAATATCAGGGATGGTTTCGCGCTTCCTGCCATCAGCGAATTTGAAAAGGCAATTACCCCGCAAACCAAAGCAATTATGGTTTGTAACCCCAATAATCCAACAGGTTATCTCTACAGCAACGGCGAACTGATACAATTGCGTGACCTGGTGCTGAAACATGATCTTTATCTTATTGCAGATGAAGTGTACAGGGAATTCTGCTATGGAGAAAATGAACATTATTCGGTAATGAAACTTGAAGGGCTTGATCAGCATGCCATTATGATTGATTCAGTATCGAAGAGGTATAGCGAATGTGGTGTAAGAATCGGGGCTTTGGTGACCCGAAACAAGGAAATCCTGCAATCCGCTTTAAAATATGCTCAGGCTAGGCTTAGTCCGCCATCATTAGGTCAAATAGTCGGTGAAGCTTCACTTCAAACACCGCCTGCTTATTTTACCGAAGTTTATGATGAATATATTGCGCGACGCGATTTTGTAGTGGATGCATTGAATGAGATTCCCGGCGTTTTTGCGCCAAAACCCAAAGGAGCCTTCTACGCCATTATCAATTTGCCTGTTGACGACAGTGACCGATTCTGCCAGTGGCTTCTTGAAGATTTTAGTTATAAGAACCAAACCGTTATGCTGGCGCCTGCGTCCGGGTTTTATGCCACTCCCGGTTTAGGGAAAACCGAAGTGCGTATAGCTTATGTACTGAAAATTGAGGATTTACGCTCGGCGGTAAAATGTTTGGCTGAAGCGCTCAACGTCTACCCCGGAAGGATATAAATATCAAGGGAGAGCAGGCAAAAGAAAGAAAGCCTTAACTGTTTTTAAACAGAATGCCATTGCTATTCATCATTTAAATCTCTAAATTTGCACAACTAAACTTACAGATTATGAAAACCAGAAACTTTATTGTAATTGCTATGGCCGGCATTTTCGGACTTGCAATGATTACTTCATGTGGTGGCGGAAAAACCGGCGACCAGAGTTCAACTGACAGCACCGCTGTTAAAACCCAGCCGGCTGATGCTGCAGTTCCAACCGCAGAACAAATGGCCATGGGTAAAGCCATCTACGAAACCAAGTGCATAGTTTGTCACCAGGCCGATGGTAAAGGATTGAAGCCGGCATTTCCTCCTTTAGCCGGTTCCGATTACCTGCTTACGGATAAGAAACGTGCTGTTCACCAGGCATTGAACGGTTCGAATGGCGAAATCACCGTGAATGGCGAAAAATGGGTCGGATTAATGCCGCAACAGGTTGGCAGCTTAGACAGTGCTGTTAATGTTATCAACTATATATTGAACAACTTTGGAAACAACGGTGGCTATATTACTGCTGATGAGGCTAAAGATGTTGTAATTGATCCACGTAAATAAAATATACTTTTACTTTATAAAAATAGGAGCTTCGGCTCCTTTTTTTATGCGTATTCAGATTTGTTTCCTTGAAAATTATTTCCGGCTACCCACTTAATATTTTATAACTGCCAGATAATTAGCTATTTATTGGATAAGCTACTTGGAAACCAGGCGGTACGAATTTTCACTATTCAATCCCTGACTCACACATTATTCCTGTAGTGTCAGACACTCTTCATTCATCACTACTTGTGCTGAGCGCAGCCGAAGTATTCATTATTCACTCCCTACTTCTTCACAGTCATATTCTTCAACTTCTGCAGGTTGCCGTTAAAAACATTAAAATCAACTTTCCCGCGTATGCCGTCCACATTTCCTTTTTCGCTGTGCTGCCAGAAATACCAGGGCGTTATAAATTCATTATAAAACCTTTCATGATCGTAATAGCCGGCAATCCATAAGGGATATTCGTCGAAATTGCCACGCAGATATGTATTATAATAATTTGTATTCGTATAGATTACAGGCTTGACTTTATAATATTTTTCCAGTCTTAACAGAAACACTTTCAGGCCTTCACGTATTTTTTTTGCGGATCTTCCGTTCGTGTATTCAATATCGGCAACCGGCGGCAAATCTCCTGGTAAGAGCTTAACATTAGCTATAAAATTATCAGCCTGCTTGTCAGCATCCCGCGAAGGGTAATAAAAATGATATGCACCGCGCAATATCCCGTTTTGTTCCGCATGTTTCCAGTTGACCTCGAACTTTTCGTCCTGACGTGTAATACCTTCGGTGGCTTTGATAAAAGCGAACGAAATCCCGATCCCGTTTTTTTTCATCTGGCTCACCCGTTTCCAGTCGATGTCACCCTGGTGTTTGGAAACATCAATGCCATGTACAGCATACCCTTTGGGCATTAAAATGCCGAACGACTCAACTTCGGGTGAATTAGTAACATTACTTTTAAACCACGAACTAATCCATGCCGGCCCTTTCAGAATCAACAACAGAACCAGGAGCAGGGTGCCCGGTATGATTAACAGTCGCAGTAATAAGTTGAAGTTCCCGGATATTTTCATGAATAATTGTTGAGGATGCTATTGGAAGTTATGGTAGATACGAAGCCTGGATTTAACTATTGGTAGAAAATTATGCCCTGAAAAAAGGGAAATGCATGAAGATAAGGTCATGAGTTAGCAGCATTTCATTCATAGCAAAGCGATTAGTAAGATTATTAGCTTCTCTTTTAATCTTATTTTATGATCATTTCACCGTTCCCGGATTCCCAAATTCCATTAGCCAAAGGCTTTGATGAACAGAAATTAAAATATTCATTGTAATTTCGCCAAGCTTGGAGAAAACAGCAAATTTAGTGTTGTTCTTTAAACGAAAGTGAAAGTTGAACTGTTTTATAACGAAAAATAGCAATGCTAAACGATGTAGTCACCATTGAAAAGAAGCATACAAATGCTGCTGCAACCTTGTTCGACAGGGTTCTCCGTGATCGTAAAACAAAATTTATCGTTTCCATTTCGGGTGAAGTCGGTACCGGGAAATGTGAAATAGCGCACGAACTGGGACGAAAATTGATTGAAGCCGGTATCAACGTGAAGCTGTTGCTTCTCGACAATTATTATCATGTCGCGCCGCTTGAGCGTAATGCCTGGCGAGTGCTGCACGGACTTGAAAAAATTGGCTATAACGAATATGACTGGGATACGGTTAACGATAATATTGAAGATTTCCGGATGAACAGGAAATCAGTGATGCCCATGGTGGATTTGTTTACGCAGAAAGTTGACCATCTACATACGGATTTTAATGACATTGAAGTGCTTGTCATTGTTGGCTTGTATTCAATCCAGATCAACCAGAGTGATTTGCGGGTATTTATTGAGCTTACTTACGAAGATACATGGGATGAACAACGCGCCACGCATAAAGAAGTACTCGATGATTTCAGAATGGAAGTACTAAAACATGAGCATAAAGTAGTACAATCGTTAAAACCCCTGGCCGATTTTTACATCGATTTTGACACGGCAGATGAGTGCTTTCACTTGTAGTGAAGAGTTTGAAGTCCCGATAGCTATCGGGATTGAAGGGTTTGAAGGTTTGAGAGTTTGATTTCTTGCAGGATTTAAGTTCATCGCCTGAAATTGAAAATCTACATCTGCAATCCGACATGCGAAATTCCTATTCCGATATCCACAATCCATAATCACAATTTAAAAAATGAGTCAAAAATATACATTTCCCGAATGGGCGCGCAACCAGGTTGTTTACGAAGTAAACCTCAGGCAATATACACCGGGAGGAACGATTAAAGAATTCAGGGAGCACTTGCCACGTTTAAAGAAACTTGGTGCCGGGATACTCTGGTTCATGCCGTTGCAACCCATTGGGATCGTTAACAGGAAGGGCACACTTGGGAGCTATTATTCCATCCGTAATTATTGTGAACTGGATACTGCTTATGGTACCATGTCGGAATTTATCGACCTGGTTCATGAAATTCATTCCATGGGAATGTATGTGATCCTCGATTGGGTGGCTAATCACACGGCCTGGGATCACCAGTGGGTTGTTGATTTTCCGCAGTTTTACCGGCGTAATGAGCTTGGGATGGTGCATCCGCCCTTCCCGGATTGGGAGGATGTGATCGGGCTTGATTATTCAAAGCCGGATCTGCGATCGGAGATGATCTCAACTATGAAATTCTGGCTTACAACAGCGGGTATTGACGGTTTTCGTTGCGATATGGCTCATCTTGTCCCCACCGGATTCTGGAACGAGGCGCGTGCTGCTCTGGATGCTGTGAAACCTGTTTTTATGTTGGCCGAAGCCGAAGAGCGCGAACTGGTTGAAGAAGCTTTTGATGTGCTTTACAACTGGAACCTGATGCATGTGTGGAACGATATTGCTCAAGGGAAATATACGGCTGACGAAATCCGCTGGCGCATTCCTTCGGAGATCACTTCATTTCCGGAAGGCTCAGACAACCTTATGATAATCAGTAACCATGATGAGAATTCGTGGAACGGCTCGGAATTTGAGCGCCTGGGCTCAGCGGTTGAGGCCTTTGCCGTCCTCATCTTCACACTTCCCGGTATGCCGCTTATCTATTCCGGAATGGAAGCCGGTAATAAACGCCGACTTAACTTTTTTGATAAAGATTGTATTGAATGGAAGCCGGATAATATTGCTGTTCTTTATTCGAAACTTGCTCACCTGCGCATGAATAACCCGGCATTATGGAGCCTGCAACCTAAATCCGGATTTCAACTGCTCACAACGGATCGCGATGATAAAATATTCTGTTTTAAACGCGAAAGTGAAGGTAAAAGAATAATGGTTGCCCTGAATCTGTGTGCTGAAAAGATAAATTTCCGGCTTACCGGCGAAGGATACCAGGGCCGGTATCGTGATATAATAAATGAAATGCCTGTTATGATGGGCGATACGCCTTGTTTCTCGCTTGAACCATGGGGATATAATGTTTGGGAGAGTCAATAGCTTTTTTTTACCGGAAATGATGTATAACTGCAACGATTTATTACTTTTGCAGTGATTATTGCGGAAATAGCTCAGCGGTAGAGCGCCAGTTTCCCAAACTGGAGGTCGCGGGTCCAATCCCCGTTTTCCGCTC
>JBBSBT010000004.1:0-21804 GCA_038250985.1 Bacteroidales bacterium | reverse complement strand
AGGAAATCTTGTTGTAACGACCAGTTATCAATATATTGCAGATCCAGTTTCATCCAGTCTTCAAAAGGAATGCTGTTACGTTTGGGCATAATCTGCCAGGTGCATGTAATCCCCGGGCGCATGGATAATCGACGCAACTGCCAGGGTTTATATTGATTTACTTCATTCATAATTGGTGGCCTTGGGCCTACAAGTGACATATCTCCTTTAAGTACATTGAAGAACTGTGGCAGTTCATCCAGGCTTGTTTTGCGAAGTAATTTACCAACCCCTGTAATCCGTGGGTCATTCTTAATTTTAAAAACGGGTCCGCTCGCTTCATTCTGATCCATAATCGAGGCTTGCATCTTTTCAGCATCCAACATCATGGTCCGAAACTTATATATGTAAAACTCACGTCCATGCAGTCCTACTCTTTTTTGTTTAAATATAACGGGACCTTTTGATGATAGCTTTATTACAACTCCGATCATAATAAAAACAGGCATCCATAATATTATGACAACAAGGGAAAAAGCTAAATCAAAGACATATTTCCATGTAAGAGCAAATTGATTGAAGGGTTTATTTTGATAAGTTATGAAAGGTATATGTGCAAAATGATGAATTTCATCAGGAGTTGCCGCTATATTTATGAGTTGTGAATTAAGACGGAAAACAACACCGACTTCTTTACAGGCATTCATAATATGATGAATTTCCGTGGAATTAAAATGATTCTTGCAATAAAAAACTTCATCAACAATTTGTGACTTGATAAGACATGACATGCTCATGGTCTTTTTAACCACCTTTATACTTGAACTGTACTTTTCGAATAATTTCTGTGAGTCGGTGATAATCATTGTAATTAAATATCCCAATTCTCGTTGATTTGCAATACTATCAATAAATTTCTCGTTCTCATCATCTGAAATAATAATAATCTTTTTCAGATTAATGCCGTTTCTTCGCCTGGTCATATAGTATTGATTTGCTACTACATATGATAAACAAATACTTACATGATTAAGGATTACAAATATGTATATGACTTCCTTCGAGATCGCGATTAAATTTAATAAGTTAATAAGTACGAATAAAATTCCCGTAGCGATAATAATGAATTTAACGCTCTGTATGAAAAGCTTGGGATAGTGGTTGACCCGATATATCAATAAAAGTGCCGTTTTTGATAATCCAATGAACCAAACTGGTAATAATAAAAATAATAGGGTCAAATATTCCGGTGAATACTTAATATCCTGATTTACAAATGTCTGAGCTATTTTGAAGGATAAAAAGTATGTTAAAATAGTTAGAATCATGATATAGATTCTAAATATTGATTTGCTTACAAGTTCATTTTCTCTTACCATGATACAAAGATGAATATCGTTAATATACGATTATACGCAGACAAGATATGGAAGTATGACGAGTAGGGGGAGGGGAGGAGAGTGTTAGCGGAATTTTCTTATGAATTCAAAAAAAAATGGATCATAATAAAATCAGCAGTGTTTTATGATATTAGTTTAGCAAATTCTATGCCTTAAATTATAATATGCAGAATATCATTTATATATATATATTTTAAAGTTTTTTTTAATTCAAAAAAAGTCCCGTTTTGAGCCTCTATCTTTCCAAATTAGTGAAACAAAAAGCAACTTTTTAAAATAGAAGAAAAACTTCATTTTTCTTTCAACCCTGTAAAGCGGGAATCAGATCTCATTAAGTCAAAGTTAATCTGTTAGTTCAGAAAATGCCATTTTTTATTAGTATTTGGAGTATTCTGATTTATCCCAAACCTTTAATGATTAATTGAAAATTGAAATTATATAATTAATAATCAACATGTTAATTAAGCAGTTATATTATTATTTAGAAAACTGGTAAATATGTCACGTGTATTTTTGCTTGGTGATATTTAGTGCTATTTAAAACTGAATGTTCTTGAACCGATAATTATGAGAGCTAAAAAGATTCACTTATGATTCCGAACTTTTTACAATTGAATTTGTTTTTATCTCAACAAATATACACTACAATTGTTAACCAATATTATTAAATCATGAAAATAAAAATATTTAATCTGGCGGCCTTACTAACTTTAATTTTTACGGGCATGTCATTTGTCGCAACCGACCTCAAACCTGTTTTAAAAGAAGAAGTTGTAACATATAATGCTGACGGTGTATCACTTAAAGGATACATTGTTTTCGATAAAAACAAAATCGGTAAACGGCCAGCTGTATTGGTTGTTCCTGAATGGTGGGGATTGAATGATTATGCTAAAAGTCGCGCCCGTCAACTGGCTGAGTTAGGTTATATTGCTATGGCTGTTGATATGTATGGAGATGGAAAAACAGCTGCTAACCCGCTCCAGGCTCAGGAATTGGCAACACCTTTTTATACGGATCCGAAACTCTCAAAAAATCGCCTGGACGCTGCTCTTAAAAAAGTGAAAGAGTACAAACAAACTGATGCAAACAATGTGGCAGCCATTGGATATTGTTTTGGCGGATCGGTAGTACTTAATTCTGCAAAACTCGGTGCCGATCTTAAAGGGGTTGTCAGTTTTCATGGCGGTCTTGCAGGTGTGCCCGCTCAAAAGGACCTTCTGAAGGCTAAAATCCTTGTTTGTCATGGCGAAGCCGACAAGTTCGTGCCTCAAAAAGATGTTGATGCTTTTAAACATGAAATGGATTCAATTGGTGCCGATTACACATTTAAATCATATGCCGGTGCAACGCATGCCTTTACAAATCCTCAGTCCACTGAAACCGGTAAGAAATTCAATATGCCTATTGAATATAATGCTGCTGCCGATAAAGCTTCCTGGAACGAAATGAAGAATTTTCTCAGTAGTCTATTTAAGAAATAGTGCAATATTAAACATGATAATTCTCCGGGCCAACAGTATGTATCAGAATAGTGTATCATTCAAGCAAAATTCCTGACTTAATATGGAACAGATAAACTTTTGTTCTATAAATGCTTACCTGGTTATTATATCCTCAGGTAACTGCAAAGAATTTTCTCCGTATTGATGAAATTCCTTCAAAAAATCTCAAGTGTTAAATTCTGATAATTGAAAATTATCAGAGATAAAATCCAATTATCCTGGTTTAACTGAACGTAAAAAAATAAACTATCAACAATACTAAAACTGATAAAGCAAGTATCCTGACAACTTTAAGTTCAAATGCAAGTAATCTGTCACACTCTTCGATTTTCGATTTTACTTTTTCGGCTTCAAAGTTATATCCCAATGCTTTGGAATACCAGATTTTTGCGGGTCTGAGAAGTTCGATCTTAAAAAAATCATCCCCTTTTATCATGCATTCCCTGAAATCGCGTTCGCTGATCTCACTATACAATTCTGAACTATTGTGTACCATAATTTCAACTTAAGACTATTGCAAATATAACTCATATGAACAGGAAATATGTATGTCCCCAAAAAATATTATATATTTAAATATTTCTTGTAAGTTTTTCAACTAAGCGGAATTTATGGAAGAATTCCCTTGCTATTACCCGAAGCAGAGTATAAGTTGGAACAGCTATCAGCATTCCAACGATTCCTTCCAGGCTTCCACCAATTAATATGACAATAAAGATTTCGAGTGGATGTGCCTTTACGCTGTTTGAATAAATGATTGGCTGAAATAGCATGGAGTCGAGGAAATGGACCCCAAACAGAACAACTGCTATTTTCAGAGAAATTGAAGTGATGGCGGAATATTCCCCTGCTGCAATAGCGCTGCTAATCCCAATAGTAAGCCCGATGGCCGTTCCCAGAATAGGACCTAGATAAGGAATTATGTTTATCAGCCCTGCTAAAATACCAAGCAGCAAGGCGTTTTTAACTCCAAGCACAATAAAAGCAAGTGTTATAAGAGTCATGCCACCTATTATTTCAATAATAACACCACTAAAATAACGCCTCAAAAGCTTTATCGAATTAATAAACACGTTGTGTACCGGTTCTGAATACTTTTCGGGTAAAACCCCAAGAACTATATTCTCAAATAAGTGATCATCCTTTAAAAAGAAAAACGCTATAAAAACAATTGAAAAAAGATCAATAAAAAGGGAACCGGCAAAGCCAAGCAAATTATTCAAAAAGGCGGTGACTGAAGTTATATTGACAAATGATTTAGCATTCTCCGCAATTGCTCCTTGCAGTGTTTGCCCTGCAGGAAGTAACCCTAAGCGGTTTAATCCATTTTGAATGGACGCTAAAGGTCCCTGAAGTTCAATTGAAAACTGTTTCAGGTCTATTTTTGAGATATTTTGTGCCTCCTGAAATAATAAAGGGACAAAAATTGCAAGCAAAAAAATCAGACTCCCCAAAAGTAGAAGAAGCGTAAGAAGTGCACTGATTGCATGTGGAATGTGAAACTTTCTGATTTTAATTTTGTCAAGAAAACTAACTATTGGCTGACCCACAAATGAAACAACGGCAGCGACCAACAAATAAACTATCAGGAAAGAAAACCTCCAGATAAGGTACCCGCCCAGGGCCAGTAATAGCAGTATACCAATTGTTTTGAGAATGCGGTCCATAGGAAATGCTCATATGATCGATATATAAAGCCTTGAGCAGAAAATAAAACTATGACTACATGATTTTAAGACAGTGTAAAGTTCAAGGTATTATAATCAATGATAGTTTGTTTTTAATCAATTTAAATGTAACCCCAATCGGAAACTTGGTTTCACTGCTGTAAATATAGCAAATAAAAACAGGAAAATTGCGACAAAGGAATGAGATTTTAACAAAATATTCGTCTGTTCAACTTCGGTGAAATAAATTCTATAAGTTTAGTTTTACTATAAAATATTTACCAATTCGTTCTTTGCCTGAATTGTGGTTAATATGTTTTTTTTTACAAACTGAATGAAATGTAAGGATGACAATGCCTGGTATTTTTATAATTGGAAAGAAAGGGCGATTTGCTATGGAACTATGATTGAGAAACTCTATTCCTTTATATGTTTCAGACTTCAATGGCGTCAATTGGCGGTTGGATAATTATCAAATTTCAGGGATAAATATTATTTTTCAACAAATAGTGAGATATTTTATCTGCTTTTACTTTTTCTATGGTATTCGACGTAAATTTGCGCTCTTGAAAAAAACATATTAATATGGCGGGTAATAAATATGCCGTAATTGGCATCGGGCAATTTGGCAAAGCTATTGCAAAAGCTATTTCGGCTAAAGGCTATGAAGTAATGGCCATTGATAGTGATCCTCAGATTATTGACAATATTGGCGATGATGTCGCGTACGCTGTTGCTCTCGATGCAACCGACAAAAGAGCTTTACAGGGTCAAAGCATTGAAGAGTTTGATGCTGTGGTTGTTGCAATAGGATCTGACTTTGAGCAACGCTTACTTTGTGCTTCAATACTGCTCGATTTAAATGTGAAACGCATCATCACACGCGCCAATGGTGAAGCTCAGCGTATCATACTAGAAAAAATGGGTATCACCGAAGTACTTTCACCTGAAGAAGAAGTAGGAATTATTGTGGCAGAGCGCATGTTGAATCCGAGTATTGTAAGTTATTTACAGCTACCTGATAATCATCGTGTTGTAGAATTACTAAGTCCCAAAAACTGTATCAATAAAACATTTGGCGAAATTGACCTCCGCGACAAATATAAGCTCAGCCTTATCACTGTTAAGGAAGAACTCAGGGTTATAAAAGATGGAAAAGAAATTATTGAGCATCATGTGATCGGAGTTCCTGATTCGAAGCAATCGCTGCAGGCAACCGACAGGCTGGTATTGTTTGGGCATGTACATGATATAGACCGTTTTCTGGAAATCAATACCTAGCACATGTTCAAAGACAAGGTTTACCGGGTCCGGGAATTTATTAATATACGACTTTATGAACATAAAGTCTATGTTATCAGGTTTTTACATACATTAAGTTTTATTGTTTCGTTAATTGCAATTGCAGCAATAATTTACCAGCATGGATTTCCGAAAACACCTTATAACCTGAATATTACTGAATCCATCATTGAATTCAGCCTGATATTTTATGTGATTAAATTTTTAATACGGACTTTTTACGAATTCCATCCGGTTGATTTTATAAAAGAAAACAAATTCGAAGCTATTTTGCTTTCCCTCATAGCATTCGATCAGATCATCAGTCTTTTTACCGGGGTGCAGGTTGTACGGCATTTTATAAAGGCAATTGGCTTCCCCGGAATTCATATCTATTATAATCTTTTTATTCAATTCTATTTCTTTATCATCATAATTTTTGAATTGGGAAAGGCAGGGAGATTTATTGAGTTTATCAAAATGGGTCCCTCCGGCTTACTTGCCTTATCTTTTATATTCATCATTATATCAGGGGCAGGGCTTTTATTGTTACCCGAAATGACAGTTTCAGGAATTAAGCCAATTGATGCACTATTCACCTCAGCGAGTGCATGTTGCGTTACCGGACTGGTGGTTGTTGATACAGCCCTTTGTTTTACCTTAAAAGGAAAGACAATAATTATGCTTCTGATTCAGATCGGCGGTTTGAATATTATTTCTTTTGCTACCTTATTTGCTACATTTTACCGCACTTCTTCAGGTGTTAAAATGCAATCACTAATAAAAGACATTGTTTCGACTGACAAATTAAGCAATACCCGGGCATTGTTACGAAAGATTTTTTTATACAGTATTTTTATTGAATTATCAGGAGCTCTGTTGCTTTTTATTACCTGGCCAAACGAAATGATATTTAATGGAATAGGGGAGAAGATTTATTTCTCTGTTTTTCATTCCGTATCTGCATTTAATAATGCAGGCTTTGCTTTGTTCACAGACAATCTGCATGATATTGCCATCAGGCACGCCTATAATCTTCAGCTGGTTATTGCTGTACTTATTTTCCTTGGAGGAATCGGATTTATTGTACTGGAAGATGCGTTTAGTTTAGGAAATATCAAGGAACGTCGTATACTACGATGGAAAAAACTACAGGCCCATTCACGCATAGCTCTTTATACTTCCGGCGTATTAATATTAGCAGGGTCAGTTGTTTTTTACCTGGTTGAATTCAATCATTCATTATCAGGATATGGTTTATATGGGAGCGTTGTTTCATCCATTTTTCAGGCTGTGACCTGCCGGACTGCCGGTTTTAACACAGTTGATTTTACTCATCTTGGACAGCCTGTACTCATTTTTATGATTTTTCTTATGTTTATCGGAGCTTCACCTGGTTCTACCGGCGGTGGTATAAAAACAACAACTTTTTCGGTTATTATCCGCTCCGCTATCAGCACAATTAAAGGAAGGAAAAATGTTGAAATTGTAAAGCATACCATTTCGAGTGATACGATAAGTAAAGCATATTCAATTGCATTGTTTTCAATTTCGCTGATTTTTATCTCCACGTTTGCACTTTCGGTATCAGAACCGGATAAGAATTTTCTCTCTCTGATTTTTGAGGAAATTTCTGCCTTTGGCACAGTTGGCTTATCAACCGGACTCACTTCCTCATTAAGTTTTGCAGGCAAATCCATTATTATTCTTACCATGTACATTGGAAGAATCGGCACGCTTACACTGGCGCTGGCTATTACCAAACGGATTATTTTTACAAATTACCGTTATTCCGAAATCAATGTTTTGGTTGGCTAACAATAGCCTGTAGGAAGAATCAGTATTTTTTTTTCTAAAAACAGAAAAGAGAGGCGCAATGCCTCTCTTTTTAGTGTTTTTTAATTATCGGTATGAAAAAATATACTGTTTGTTATAGACAGGGCTAAAGTATTATTATCTCACAAATAAATATTTAAAATCATTGTTAAAAGATGTTAATTGAGATAAATATTACTAATCATCATGATCCTGCCGCTTTTCTTTTTCGTCATCATCATCTTCGTCTTTGTCGTCTGTTTCTTTCAGATCAAGCGCTGAGTCAAAGAAATCCTCATCCTTATCTGATTTGGTATCAATTTTCACAGGTACTTTGATCAGGTAGCTGACATCCTCGGTATCGAGTGTTATGGCAAAAAAGAACCCTCCACCTGCCATTGGCACCTTTATAGTATTGTTGATCCAACCCAATGGATATTTCTTG
Source organism: Bacteroidales bacterium (assembly GCA_038250985.1). GTDB lineage: Bacteria > Bacteroidota > Bacteroidia > Bacteroidales > UBA4417 > UBA4417. Next base: position 13,712 of record JBBSBT010000004.1, on the reverse strand, counting down.
CGAATGGCTTCCATTAAATCAGGAGTGACATTTGCATAATTGATTATTGACTTTTTACGATTTGCTTGCATTTTCTTAGCTGGTTTATAACCGGAATTTCAGCACAATTATACGGCAGAAAAATAAAAAATCATATTTTTTTTTTATTAATTAACAAAGAATTTTTGTCAGCAGTATCCCGTTAAACTTTTTTTAGTACGAGTGCAGTCCGGGTGGTAGAATAAATGCTCAAACGGTTGGTTTGAGATGCTTCATCAAATCGTGTTGAGTAAAGCATATCTTCGTTTATTCTGCCCTGTCCGCCATAATTTACATGGTCAGTGTTCAGGACAATTTTATACTTCCCGGGCTGACGTACCACGAATTCATATCCCGGGATTGAACCTGAGGTATGGAAATTAAAAAGAAATATCAATCCCGCTCTTTCATAAATAAGGCATTTGTTGTTTTCATCGCAATTTATCTGGGTGGCATACAAAGTTCCTAAAAGTTTTGCTTCCCTGATTGTTTTTATCATCGCACGGTCAAAATCAGAGAGGTAGTGGTACCTGAGCAGGGGATTATCCATAAGTGACCACTGACGGCGTGCATGTTTGTAACTCCAGTCGTTGCCTTCACGCGGGAAATCAATCCATTCGGGATGACCAAATTCGTTTCCCATGAAATTCAGGTATGCCTGGCCTCCCAATGAAATAGTAATGAGCCTGATCATTTTATGCAATGCGATGCCACGTTCAACTACCAGGTTTTCGTCGGACGATTGCATGTTAAAATACATCTCCTTGTCCATCAGTCTGAATGCTATTGTTTTATCTCCAACCAGAGCCTGGTCGTGTGATTCGCAATAAGTGACTGTTTTCACGTAGGGTAACCTGTCATTCAGAACTTGCCACATTTCGCTCATGCTCCATTGCTCATCGGGAACATCTTTCAGGTATTTAATCCAGAAATCCGGTATTCCCATTCCAAGCCTGAAATCAAAGCCAATACCACCATCTTCGATCGGAGAGGCAAGCCCTGGCATCCCCGAAACATCTTCGGCAATAGTTACCGACTGAGGATTAATGATATGGCTAAGATGATTTGCCAGCTGTAAATAGGCAACAGCATCAAATTCCACACCCTGGTTGAAATATTTATCGATATTGTCAATAGGTTCGTCGCCATGATGGAAATACAGCATAGATCCTACACCATCAAACCTGAATCCGTCGAAATGAAACTCTTTAAGCCAATATCGTATATTCGAAAGGAGAAACTGCAAAACTTCTGTTTTGCCATAATCAAAAAGCTTTGAATCCCAATTTGGATGTTCGCCCCTGCCTCCGGCATGAAAATACTGGGTTTCGCTTCCGTCAAACTGGTTCAGGCCTTCATTCAGATTCTTCACTGTATGAGAATGCACCAGGTCCATAATTACTGCTATGCCCATGCTATGTGCCGTACTGATCAGGTTTTTCAGATCCTCGGGTGTACCGAAGCGCGACGAAGGTGCAAAGAAACTTGATACGTGATATCCGAAAGATCCATAGTACGGATGTTCCTGTATAGCCATAAGTTGCACCGCGTTATAACCCGCTTTTTTAATCCTTGGCAGAATTTTTTCAGTAAATTCATTGTATGTTCCAAGACCTTCTTTCTCCTGGGCCATACCGACATGGGCCTCATAAATAAACAGATCTCCTTGTTTACGAATATCAAAATGATCTTTCGCCCAATTAAATTTGGGCGAAAACCAGAGCTGACCGCTGAAGTTTTTGGTATCCTCATCCTGAACCACCCTGCGAATGTAAGCCGGGATTCTCAGCTTATCACCTATATCACTCTTAACCAATACTTTAATTTTACTTCCATGCGTAAACACTGACTTGTAGTATACTGCATTGAGTTTTATTTCCCATATCCCGTTTTCTTTTTTCTGAAGCGGATGTGAGTATAGGTTCCAATTATTGAAATCACCGGTTAAAAACAAGCCATGAGCTGCGGGAGCCCACTCGCGGTATACCCAACAGTCTTCGGACGGGATAAAGTTTATCCCCATATACTCGTAAGCCGAAGAAAATCGTTCAATACTGCCCGAGATGGCTTCAATAAAGCTGAGTTTCGACGAAAACCGGTCATGCCTGGCAATGATATCAACTGCAGCCTGCTCAAGCCATGGGTCTTGTTCAATGATCCTGGGTAATTTTTCTGGATTTGCCATTTCTCTTCGTCCGTATTAATATTCAGATGGATATTTTTATTTCTGCAAAGTAAGGATTTTTCTTCAGATTGATTAATCCTTTTATTTCTTAGATAAAAATAAACATTAACCTGCATATTGAATTATTATACTAATTTAAAATCAATATTTCAGGCATTTATTTCTATTTTTTCAGTGAAATAATTGCACTTTTGAGTTACTAATTTATCGGGTAATAAATGTTTGTTTGCCACTTGGTTGAATCAGACTCCTGAAAGGGATTGGTAACATATTCTTCCCATCCTGGTCCGGAAATCTTTAACATATTGTTATCAATATAAGTTTGCAAAGCATTATATGCCCCGTTTATTAATTTATAGGGTCCAAAGTATTTAAGCATAATTGTTTTTTGAGCATTTTTTTCGGTGCAACTCAGGCCTTCGGGAACATTCATAATGGCTGCAACCGGGATACCGGCTTCAATATCAAAGTTCCGGTTTGTGTAGCTATGAAAAACAGCAAAAGGAGAACCAGTAGGAGGGAGGTCTCTGGATTTTAAAAATATGGAGATTCTTTTAAACATTTCAGCCAGTTTTGAGGGGAGAGTTCCGGTTGTAGCGGTATCACGGACTGTGATCAATATCCTTGCAGGTGCCTCATAATCAAGTATTTCATATCCGGTAACAGTTTTTATTTCTGTCATATGACGATCAAGGTTCAATAATCCACTTTCCAGGTCTGGTCCGATCATACGGTCCGAAAGCAAGCCGAACCATCTGGACAAAGGATTGATGCTTAGGTCACTGTCGAAATTCCAGATAACATTGGTGCCTTGGTCTGTTTTTGCAAGAAGAAATTTACCGGTTGATTTGCCATTTTCTCCATAATCAATAATTACAGTAAGCGAATCAGGTGGTGCACTCGAAATTATTGCTAAACTTCCTTTTCCAATATTTTTATCACTGCTTATCCATTTATAGGTAGCCCCTGCACCGGATTCAGGGCCATAATAAAACAGTTGCATGCTTGTATCCGCTTGAAGCCAGGGCGACCACTTCTCCCAATTTTTCAATGTATTGATCTGATTAAAAATACTTTCAGGCGCTGCATTTATTAATAATTTTCGCTCCACATGTATATGCCCGGGCAGAAGAAAACCTATAGATATACCTATAAGTGCTATAATAAGAATGAAAAGCAGTATGCGCCGGAGAATTTTCATAAACAGATACCATTTGTTCCGTAAAAATACGTAATAATGCTAAGATTGTAAGAGAAAGAATCTGTTTGGATTATTAATAAATCAAAAAGCTAATTTCGTATTTGTGGAATGATTATTGTTTTAACTTTGAATATTATTAAACTAATAACATGATTATGAAAAGGCTCTTTTTTTTAACACTCTTGTCTGTAACATTATTTTCTACTTCCTGCACGAAAGATACAGGCGGAAATGCTGATATCAGGACTGTTGATTTTATTGTTCAGAATACTGATTGGGTAGAATATGGTAATCCCGGAGAACAAGGTTATGGATATGCTGTTGATCTGGATTTTCCGGAAATTACAAATAACGTAATTCAGAACGGGATGGTAACCCTTTATATGAAGAGAGGTGACTCTTGGACGTCTGTTCCGTTTAATTATTTTTACCAAAGCACAGGTCTGGTTGATTACCAGGGCGGATACTTTTACTCCATGAAAGTGGGCGTATTCTCAATTGATTACTACGAAAGTGATCACTACACACAGAGTCCCGAAACTCAAATCTTCAGGCTTGTGATTGTTCAGCAACACTAAAATGATTCTTATTCTGAAAAGCTTCGCATTGCGGGGCTTTTTTTTTGTAAGTTAGTGCCATAAATAATTGCGTTTTTATTAAGATTAAGAATAATCTAATTTTCACATTATTAATCATATGGAGCGGGAAACAAAAATTGAATGCCCTAATTGCGGCTTTGAGATCAACGTGAATGAGGCCCTTTCTCATCAGGTAGAAGATGATCTCAAGAAAAAATATTCGGCTCAGTTAGCCGAAGAAAAGAAAAAATATGATTCCGAACTTGAACTTCTGAACCTGCAAAAGGAAGAATTTGAGAAGAAAAAACACAAGGAAAATGAGCTGTTCCAGGAAAAACTGCAATCGAAACTTAAAGACGAGCGACAATTAATTGAAAAGCAACTTAAAGTAAAAATAGAAGCGGAACAATCGGAGCAGGTTGCAATGATGCAGAAAGAATTGCTCGAACAATCAGATAAACTAAAGGAACTCAGTCGCAGCAAAGCTGAGATTGAACGGCTCAAACGAGAGAAAGATGAATTGAAGGAAAATGTTATGGCTGAAGCCGAACGATCACTCAATCTGAAACTTACGGAAGAAAAAGAAAAGATCAGGAAAATTGAACAGGATCGCAATGAATTGGCATTCAAAGAATTACATAAGCAATTAGAGGATCAGAAGCGCCTTACGGAGGAGATGAAACGCAAGCAGGAGCAGGGCTCTATGCAATTACAGGGCGAAGTGCAGGAACTTGCCATTGAGGAATGGCTGGCTGTTAATTTCCCACTTGATACTATTGATGAAATTAAAAAAGGTGCCCGCGGTGGCGATTGTATTCAGACTGTTAACACCCGAACCCGGCAGAATTGCGGGACCATTTATTATGAAAGCAAGCGCACCAAAGACTTTCAACCCAGCTGGATAGAGAAGTTTAAGAGTGATATAAGAGATAAAGGAGCCAACGTTGGTGTCCTGGTGACCGAAGTATTGCCATCGGATCTGGACCGTATGGGCTTAAAGGAAGGTATCTGGATATGTACATATGAGGAATTTAAGGGACTTTGCAAAGTTCTTCGCGAATCTATTATTCAGATCAGTAATGCTATGGTATCACAGGAAAATAAAGGGGATAAAATGATATTATTGTATGATTTTCTTACAAGCAACACATTTCATATGCAGGTTGAAGCTATTGTGGAAGGATTTACACATATGCGTATGGACCTGGAAAGTGAAAAACGCGCCATGCAAAAAATATGGAAAGTTCGCGAAAAGCAGTTGGAAAAAGTGATGGCCAATACCATCGATATGCACAGTTCAATTAAAGGAATTGCCGGAAGTGCAATCCAGGATATCAAACAACTTGATATGCCTTATACGGATTTACTTTCGGAAAGTTCTGAACTTTAATAGTTGCAGATAATTTTTAAATGCATTTTGGAATCAGTTATAAATAATACAAACGAAAAATGGCCCAATTAATAATCACCAGAAAAAGTGAATTTATTAATTCGCTCACAGACTTCAGCATATATTTGAACGAGGAGAAAATTGGAACAATTTCTAACGGTGAATCGGAAGAGTTCATTATACCTGAAGGAACTAATTCTCTTAAAGTAAAGAATGATTGGTATGGAAGCAAAGTACTCAAAATAAATGCTGGAAATGAGCAGACCATATCAGTATCAATTTCAAGTTTATGGCCAGGTCATATTTTTAAGTTTTTTATTTCATTCATTGTTGTAGTACAAATATTGTTTAGAGAATTCATTAGAAATCATTATCTCTTAAAATACACATTCTTAATACTTTCTATAATAACTGTAATTGCAGTTGTCTATTATTTGACATTTGGTAGAAATAAATATATAGAGTTAGTAAAAACTCCGGCATCAACAGAATAACATGACGATCAAGAGAAAAGACTACTTGCAAACAGGTATTTTAAGTTTAAAGTTTCTGCCTATAATTAATATTATGTTAAATAGGAAATGTAAAACAGAAGGACCCGGCCTACCCGGGTCCTTCTGAAAAGTAATTCTGTAATTACATATTGTTTAGCTTGTCGTTTATTTCGCCAAGTTTTTCAGTCATATTCAGACGTGCATAAATCTCTTTCAGAGAAACAAGCGTAGGTTTATCCTGTGGCTGAATTGATGCGCAGGTTTCGAGGTATGGTAATGCCAGATTAAGATAATTATTTCCATTTTTCAGCATCGCGTCATATTTAGCTGTTTCATTGATAGGCAGTTTATTTGCCTCATTGATAACATCTCCCCCTTTGTTAAAATACATTGCACCAAGGTTAAATATAGCGTCAAAATAATTAGAATCAACTGCAATGGCTTCTTTATAAGCTTTAACAGCTTCATTAAAATATTTTTCTCTTTCTTCCACGGGAAGTTTGGTGTCGTTTTTAAGCAAATCGTACGTTACTCCAATAGCATATAAAACTGAAATGTTTTTCGGTTCTTTCTCTTTTGCAGTCATCAGGCTCGCAATAGCCTTTGCATGATTATTGGTTGTGATATACATATTTGCCTCAGTAATAACAAGATCACTGTTTCCGGGAAATAATAATTTACCCTTGTTTATTGCTTCTTCTCCTTTTTTCAGATCACCTTTTTCTTTATATAGGTTGGCCAAAGATGTATATACGCTTACTTCTTTCATTTGAAGATCAGCCAGGTATTCATATTTTTTAATGGCTTTATCAATAAATGTGGAATCAGTAGCCGCTTTTTTCTCGAGGCATAAAGCTAAACCATAGTTGGCGAGGGTATCAATAACATGGTTTCCCTCAGCGATACTGATTGTTTTTTCAAAGTTAGGTATTGCATTATCATAATTATTCTGCTGAAATTGTGTGATTCCTTCGTTAAAAAAAGCTCCACCAATAACATTTAATTTTGCAGCCAGATCATTTTTAAGATCTCCTTTGGTATCAAGTTCACGCGCCTTCATATATGCATCATAAGCAATATTCAGGGCATCGGGAGCCAATACAGTTTTGGCAGGAGAAGACTGTATATCTAGATAGATATTGCCTTTGAGGAACCATACATCGACATCAGAAGCTGCTTCGGAAGCAGCAACAGCCTTGTCAATTGATTCTTTAGCTTTCACTAAATCCTGAGAGTTCCAGGCTTTAGATGCTGATCTTTTATCTTTCTTAAAATCCTGAGCAAAAGCTCCACTTACCAGTAAAATAAGGGCAAATAAAACAAGTGTTTTTTTCATTTCTTTAAATTTTAATGTTTTAAATTTTAGTTGAGTTAGGTTTTACTATATGTTTAATTATCAGGTATTTACTATTCTGTAATTGTTTCCGGAGTTTCTGTATCTTCTGCTGAATCTCCATTATCTTCAGAATCATTTATTTCTATTCCTTCGGCCAATTCAATGTCCTCCGTATCTTCAAGGTCGACTTCAACTTTTGCTACGGCGGCTATTCCATCATCATCTTTCAGGTTAATTAGTCTTACTCCCTGTGTTGCCCTACCCATCACTCTCAGATCACTTACTGCCATCCGGATAATAATTCCCGAGAGATTGATAATCATAAGATCATCTGTATCGGTCACATTTTTAATAGCTATCAGGCTTCCTGTCTTTTCCGTCACATTAATGGTTTTTACACCTTTCCCACCCCTGTTGGTTACCCGGTAATCATCGAGATCAGAACGTTTTCCATACCCTTTTTCCGAAACAACCAGGATAGTATCCTCTGTACTATTAACACATATCATGCCAATTACCTCGTCATTCTTCCCTCCCAATGTTATACCCCTTACTCCTGTAGCTGTGCGGCCCATCGGACGGACTGTGGATTCGTTGAAACGAATGGCCCTGCCGCTGCGTAATGCCATTAATACTTCACTGGTTCCGTTAGTCATCCTGGCTTCCAGCAAATGATCGCCTTCATTAATATTTATTGCATTGATACCATTCAAACGTGGACGCGAATATGCTTCGAGTGAAGTTTTCTTGATAGTACCTTTCTGGGTGCAAAGTATAATGTAATTATTCTTTACATAATCTTCGTCTTTCAGGTCTTTCAGGTTAATGATAGCCCTTACTTTATCATCGGGTTCGATATTCAGCATATTCTGAATGGCTCTGCCCTTCGATGTTTTACCGCCTTCAGGTATCTCGTATACCCTGAGCCAGAAACACTTGCCTTTCTCAGTAAAGAACAGCATATAGTTATGAGCTGTTGCTATGTAAAGATGCTCAAGAAAGTCTTCATCACGTATATCTGAACCTCTTGCTCCACGCCCGCCCCTGCTTTGACGACGGTAATCAGAAAGCGGTGTGCGTTTCATATAACCCATATGGGATATTGTAATGACTACAGCTTCGTCGGCAATGGTATCCTCTATTCTGAAATCTTTTGAATTGAGTTCAATCCTTGTTTTACGTTCATCGCCGTATTTTTCCCTGATTTCAAGGAGTTCGGTTTTAATAATTTCAAACTGAAGAGATTCATCTGCAAGAATACTCAGGTAATATGCAATGATTTTCATCAGTTCGGCATATTCTTCCTTCAACTTTTCCCTCTCGAGTCCGGTTAAACGCTGCAGACGCATATCCAATATGGCTTTTGCCTGCAATTCGCTTAGAGTAAAACGCTCCATTAACTTAGTCCGGGCTTCGTCAGGAGATGCAGCAGCACGTATAATAGCGATAACTTCATCAATATTATCGAGTGCTATCAAGAGTCCTTCAAGAATATGAGCGCGTTTTTGTGCTTCAGCAAGCTCAAACCGGGTTCTTCTGAGGATTACTTCATGACGGTGATCGATAAAATGGCCGATCAGTTGCTTGAGGTTGAGCTGGTACGGACGACCTTTTACCAAAGCTATTGCATTGGTGCTGAAAGAAGTTTGCAAAGCCGTGTATTGATATAATTTATTCAATACTACATTTGATACAGCGTCCTTTTTAAGTTCGTATACAATCCGAAGTCCGTTACGATCGCTTTCGTCACGAATATCGTAAATTCCTTCTATTTTTTTATCATTTACAAGGTCGGCTGTTTTTTTAATCATTTCAGCCTTGTTAACCTGGTATGGGATAGACGTAAAAACAATAGCTTCACGTCCTTTTTCGTCAGTTTCAAATGTGGATTCACCACGCATTACCAAACGCCCCCGGCCTGTTTCGTAGGCTTCGCGTACGCCTTCATAACCGTATATTATGCCGCCTGTAGGAAAATCCGGAGCTTTGATGTATTTCATCAGGCCCTCAATCGTGATTTCCTTGTCATCGATATAAGCTATACAGCCGTTGATGATTTCGGTAAGATTATGAGGAGGAATATTGGTAGCCATACCAACAGCGATACCTGAAGTTCCGTTAATAAGCAGGTTTGGAATTTTTGCCGGTAAAACTGTGGGTTCCTCAAGTGTATCGTCAAAGTTTAATTTAAAATCAACCGTATCCTTGTCGATATCAGCGAGTAATTCCTCTGCTAATTTGCGCAGTCTTACTTCAGTATAACGCATGGCAGCCGGGCTGTCACCATCAATAGATCCAAAGTTTCCCTGTCCATCAACCAAAGGGTAGCGCAACGACCAATCCTGGGCCATACGCACCATGGCATCGTATACGGAAGTATCTCCGTGGGGGTGATATTTACCAAGAACTTCTCCAACAATACGGGCTGATTTTTTATAGGAGCGATTGGAAAGTACTCCCAGATCCAACATTCCGTAAAGCACTCTTCTATGAACAGGTTTTAATCCGTCGCGTACATCGGGAAGTGCGCGCGATACAATTACCGACATCGCATAATCGATGTAGGCGCCTTTCATTTGTGTTTCAATATTTACAGGTAGTATTCTTTCCCCGTCCTGAATGTTATCCATTTTCAATCCCTTCATTTATAGCGACTTAAGTTATCGCTAATATCTTTACGAAAGTACGATTTTTTTTTAAATAAAAAACTCAATTTTCAGCTTTTTCGTGCGTGTTTTTAACATATGCTTGTTGATAATATCAAATTCCTGAAAATGAAGGTTTAAGCTTATATATTCACATCATTTCGATAAACTATTTACGGACTTGTGCGTTTATATTGTAAATTTGTAAAGATTTTATAAATTCTCATTTAGTAAAGTAAAGGACTGATATATACATGGAAGCAAAATTTTCACAGAGAGTTAAAGATGTTTTGTCTTTTAGTCGTGAAGAGGCTATAAGGCTTGGCAACGAATATATAGGTGTTGAACACCTGTTGTTAGGAATGATTCGTGAAGGAGAAGGATTAGCTGTACGAATACTGAGTTATCTTAATGTTGATATGGCTGAATTACGCCGTACCATCGAAACCGCAATTGCGAATCCGGCAAATCACAATAAAGTTAATGATAATTTACCCCTGGTAAAGCAGGCTGAGCGCGCGCTGAAACTCACCTACCTGGAAGCCAAACTTTTTAACAGCGAATTAATAGGAACTGAACATCTTCTGCTCGCAATTTTGAAAGATGAGGATAACCTGGTGACACGTTCGGTAAAGAAATACAATGTTGATTACGATTTATTTAAAGAAGAAGTGAAATCATATTTAATAACAGGTGAAGATTCTTCATCAACACAGGCAGATAAAGGACGGCTTTTCGGTGAAACGGATGCCGATCCTAAAGATGAATTATCCGGAAGTTCACAGGATGATGATCCGGATGAAGGTGGTGGAATTGAAAACCTGAGAAAAACATCCGACAGTAAATCGAAAACACCGGTTCTCGATAATTTTGGCCGCGACCTAACCAAAGCTGCCGAGGAAAATCGGCTTGACCCCATTGTTGGTCGGGAGAAAGAATTGGAGCGGATATCTCAAATACTGAGTCGCCGTAAAAAGAATAACCCGATTCTGATTGGTGAACCCGGGGTTGGTAAATCTGCCATAGCCGAAGGTTTGGCGCTGAGAATTATCCAGCGAAAAGTATCACGCGCTTTATTTAACAAACGTGTTTACACCCTCGACCTGGCATCATTGGTAGCCGGTACCAAATACCGTGGACAGTTTGAAGAACGGATGAAAGCAGTGTTGAATGAGTTGGAGAAAAACCGTGACATTATCCTGTTTATTGACGAAATACATACTATTGTAGGCGCAGGGAATGCCAGCGGTTCGCTTGATGCCAGCAATATGTTCAAACCGGCACTTGCACGTGGCGAAATTCAATGTATTGGTGCAACTACTCTTGACGAGTACCGCCAGTATATTGAAAAAGACGGAGCATTGGAACGCAGGTTCCAGAAAATCATAGTCGATCCTACATCGCCCGAGGAAACTGTGATTATACTGAACCAGATCAAAGAAAAATACGAGGACCATCACCTTGTAAAATATACGCCCGAAGCTATTAATGCCTGTGTAACGCTGACAAACCGTTATCTGACAGACCGTTGCCTTCCTGATAAAGCTATTGATGCCCTTGATGAATCCGGTGCCCGTGTTCATATTTCGAATATGCATGTACCTGTTGAGATAGTTACTACGGAAAGCCTGATTGAAGATATCAGGCAGAAAAAGATGAAGGCTATTAAAGGGCAGAAATATGAAGAGGCCGCCCGTTACAGGGACGATGAACGTAAGGCGCAGGCACAGCTTGAAGCGCTGAAACAAAATTGGGAAGAAGATTCAAAAATAAACCGTCAGCAGGTTACTGAAGATAATGTAGCTGAAGTAGTTGCTATGATGACCGGTGTCCCGGTGCAGCGCATTGCAGAGAACGAAGGTTCGCGGCTGATGAATATGGAGCAGGAATTAGGTGGTGCCGTAATCGGACAGGAAGAGGCAATCAAAAAAGTGGTAAAAGCCATTCGTCGTAACCGCGCCGGTTTAAAAGATCCTAATAAACCTATAGGAACATTTATTTTTCTTGGTCCTACCGGGGTTGGGAAAACGCATCTTGCTAAAGTATTGTCACGTTATCTTTTTGATACTGAAGACGCACTTATCCGTATCGATATGAGTGAATATATGGAAAAATTCGCTGTATCGCGTTTAGTAGGAGCGCCTCCGGGATATGTTGGTTATGAGGAAGGCGGGCAGCTAACCGAAAAAGTACGTCGTCGCCCCTACTCTATTGTACTGCTTGATGAAATTGAGAAAGCTCATCCGGATATTTTCCATCTTCTGTTGCAGGTTCTCGACGACGGGCAATTAACAGATAGCCTTGGCCGAAGGGTGGATTTCAAAAATACCATCGTAATCATGACTTCGAATATTGGTTCACGCCAGCTGAAGGATTTCGGAGCGGGTGTAGGTTTCAGCACAAGTGCCCGTCAATCGCAAAGCTCAAGTATTGCCACAAGCGTAATTGAAAATGCATTGAAAAAGTCGTTTGCTCCTGAATTCCTGAACCGGATTGATGATGTTATTATTTTTGATTCGCTTGAGCGGGAGGATATTTTCAAAATAATCGATATAGAACTATCGAACTTGTTTGCCCGTATCCGTACCATGGGTTACGAGCCTCGTATAACCGAAAGAGCTAAAGATTATATTCTCGAAAAGGGATGGGATGAACAGTTTGGCGCCCGTCCATTGAAGAGGGCTATTCAGAAGTATGTTGAAGATATGCTTGCTGAAGAGATTATCCTAACAAAACTGGTTGCAGGAGATATTATCAATATTGATTTTGATCCTGAAATCAAGGATATGAAGATCGTGATTGAAAAGCCTGAAAAGACTGAGGTACATGAACTGCCTGGAGCGCAAGCTCTTTTAGAAGCACCGGCTGATCCGGAGAAATAATTCAGAACAACAAATTTCCGAAAAAGGACGCTTTAACTTAAGGCGTCCTTTTTTGATTTAAAGTAAATCTTTAAAGTCAGAAACCAGGTGGATGAGCAAACACTATTCAGCCTTTAATTTATTTTGTACCCCTTTGCAAGGGGAGAACTCTCCGAACACAATTTTCGTATTGATGTTCGCCCTATAGGTTTTCAGATTTCCTCTATTCACTCTACGTTGTTCATTATTCACTATTCACTATTCACTATTCACTATTCACTATTCACTTCTCCCCTTCCCACTCTTTATAAAACTGATCCAGGTATGCCTGCATGAAAGCATGTCTTCCTTCAGCCATTTCCCTGCCGGTTTTCGTATTCATCAGATCTTTTAGCAACAGAAGTTTTTCATAAAAATGGTTTAGTGTGGGGGCATCACTGTTTTTGTATTCTTCTTTGGTTAAATCCGGATTTGGCTTGATATCCGGGTTATAGATAGACCTTCCTTTATGGCCTCCATAGTTGAAGGTTCTTGCTATACCAATGGCTCCGAGAGCATCGAGACGATCGGCATCCTGTATCACATCCAGTTCAGGAGATTTGAATTTTTGAGGAGATTTTCCACCTTTAAAGGAGATATTGGCAATTATATTTCGTACATGGAGAACAATATTTTCATTCACCTGCAATGATTGAAGAAACTCTTCAGCCCGGCGCGGTCCTATTTCTTCATTGCCTCCATGGAATTTTGAGTCAGCAATATCGTGTAACAAGGCTCCAAGTTCGACCACGAACATATCCACAACTTCATTTTCAGCAATATGTCGTGCCGTTTTCCATACCCGGTAAATGTGCCACCAGTCATGGCCGCCTTCGGCCTCTGCCAATGATGTTTTTACAAAATCAATTGTTTTGAGGATGATTTCCTGGTTATTCATGAGAGTTTTTATTTGTTAGGTTCGGTTGATTCAATCTTCGAAATCTGACTTTAAAGATATCCCATGT
>JBBSBT010000003.1:0-23236 GCA_038250985.1 Bacteroidales bacterium | reverse complement strand
CTGACTGAATACATACAAGTTATAGACACAGTATATGTGTGAATCATGCAACTATTCCTCAAAGTTGTGTAACACATAAAGCAGCAGACTAATCTACTTTTGTAGTTGATTTATTAACCCGGGTTTTACCCCTGGCAATCACGGATCTTTCTGATGCGACTTTTAAATAAATCAAGTAATTAAATTCGCTATTAAAACAAAAGCAACACCTTAGGCCAGGGAAAAGAAGCAAACAAAGAATGATAAAAGTAAAAAGCATCCAATAGAAACCACAAACTAAAAAATGAATTGAAACACAATTAAAGCATTTAAAATAAATATCCAATCAGTATGAATAACAAACAGCTTTATTTTAAAGATAATTCGAAATCTGTCAATATAATCACATATGGCAAAATCAGCAACTTCAAACCTGCTGTTTTTGCAGGTAAAAATACAGGTCCGGGCTCGCCTGATAAAAAACAATCATCATTGCGCTTAATCGAATTGGAAGAAGCAAATTCTCATTTGAAGATACTTTTGGAAGAACAATCAGCCAAGCTAGCCGAAGTTGTAGCTACAAACACTAAATTCCTTTCTGTCCTGGCTCATGATCTACGTAGTCCCTTCCAGGCGATTATCGGCGCCCTTGATTTAATACAGGATAGCTATAATGACAAGGATGAAATTGAAATTGAACCGTTTATCAAAATGGCAAGCAATTCGGCCAGTACTACATTACGACTTCTGGAAAACCTTTTATTGTGGGCTACTTTACAAAACTCAGAAAGAAATTATAATCCGGTAAAAGTTGATTTATACCAGTTGATTTTAGTCGAAATCGAAAGTTCCAATCCTGCTTTTACACAAAAACTAATAACATTGAAACATTCTGTTTCACCTGGTTTATCTGTTTTGGCCGATCTTCAAATGGTTAAAACAATATTTCGGAATCTGATCAGCAATGCAATCAAATACTCATTCATTGGTGGTGAAATTAGTGTTAGCGCCTCAGCAGACAAAAAATTTGCTCAAATAACAGTTCAGGACAACGGAATTGGAATCTCGCATAATGCTCAAAAAGAATTATTTAAGAAGAATGAGTTACATTCAACCAGGGGTACTAATAATGAGAAAGGTACCGGATTAGGATTAATTCTGTGTAACGATTTTGTTAACAAGCATGGAGGAGAAATTCATATAGAAAGTGTAACAGGAAAAGGCAGTAAGTTCAAATTTACATTACCCCTTTATATTAATTGATAAAGTGTACCGGATTTTTTGTGAAAGTGTGAATATTATAACTCTTTCCTATAATTGTGTAAAGCTTACCTGAAAGGATGTAATCACCTTTGCATAACAATAATATAATATTCACTTAAACAAAAAAAGATGAAATTATTTCAGATTAAAAACAGGAAACTTGTCATACTCACAAAAGTGATGTATGCGGTAACATTCAGCTTAATAATTTTTCTTATGCCCGCTTGTAAAAAAGATAATGCTGACAAAGCACATCTTTCGGTAAGCATGACTGATGCTCCTGCAAATTACGATGCTGTTATGGTTGATGTACAGGGAGTGGAAGTAATGGGTGAAGGAGGTAACCTTGTAATGCTCAATGCAAATGCAGGTATTTACAATCTGCTTGATTTTACGAATGGTATGGATACGCTGATCGCCTCAGGTGATTTGGATGCGGGAACAATATCACAGATTCGTTTGATATTGGGACCTGAAAATTCAGTAATGGTTAAAGGTGTAGTTTACCATCTCAGCACGCCAAGCGCAGAGCAATCGGGATTAAAACTGCAGATTCACCAAAAATTCGAGCCGGGTGTTGCATATTACGTACTTCTTGATTTTGATGCAAGTCAATCTATCGTTTTACAAGGTAACGGCGAATATAAGTTGAAACCGGTTATCAGAACCATTAATGCTGCGATAAGCGGCTCCATTAAAGGCAGCATTTCACCAATCAGTCTGGGTACAACTGTTACCGCTACATCGGGTGGCGTAGTTTACTCTACAGTAGCTAATTTAAACGGTTATTTTATGATTGCCGGCCTTCCTGCAGGAACCTATAGTATTACCGTTACTCCTGCTCTTCCGCTTCAACCTATTACCATTACCGGTAAAACAGTTGTTATCGGTGCATCAACAGACCTGGGAATAATAGTATTTTAACTTTTATCAAAAAAATAAGTAAGAGGCTGTCTTAACAGGCAGTCTCTTTTTATATTTTAATATATTGAATACATCCAAGTTATACAAACCGTAAATGTGTGAATCATATAACTCTTTTCTATAAATATGTAAAACAGTTTAAATTGCAGATGCTTACTTTCGTTGTCCGGAAATACAGTGAAGAATTAAAAGTTGAAAGTCCGGGAAAGCCTGGCCTTAATATTAAAACCACATAAATGAAAACGACAAAATTGAATAAAGTACTGATTGCGCTGGATTATGATCCAACCGCACAAAAAGTGGCCGAAGCAGGTTTCTCCATAGCCCAGGCTACGAAAGCGGAAATAACATTGCTGCATATAATATCCGATCCGGTCTATTATTCAACAACAGCTTACTCTCCTATTATGGGTCTGTCGAGCGAAATGGAAATATCCCCGGTGCAATTGGATAATATCGAAGGATTGAAAGAGGTTTCTCTGCATTTCCTTGAAAAATTCAGGCATCACCTTGGAGATGAAACAATCAAAATTATAGTTGAAGAAGGTGATTTTGCTCCGGCAATATTAAAGACTGCAAAAAGCATTCATGCTGATGTTATCGTGATGGGCTCGCATAGCAAGAAATGGCTGGAGAATATAGTATTGGGAAGTGTAACTGAAGATGTGTTACGACAGACAACAATTCCGCTTTTCGTTGTCCCAACAAAGAAACACAAATAATTTACAGCCTGGCTCAAAACCAGGCAGGCATAAAAACGCTTATACTTTTATACTGTTAAAATTATTGAAAATGAAGAAGGAAAATGAAGAAAACAGGAACTTGCCTGTATCACAGACAAGCAAAAACTTGAAAGTAAAATTAAGCGGCTATCCCACTTCACCGGCAGGTGAAGATATCTATAATAATCAAAAGGAAGAAAAAGATATAGATCCGGAAGATATTTCAAAGTCGAAACATGTAAATGAAACTAATGAGTTGGATCCAAACAATGAGCAGGATTTTATGGACGATATGGCCGGCAGCGACCTGGATATTCCGGGTTCGGAATTAGATGATAAAATGGAGGCAATAGGAAGTGAGGATGAAGAGAATAACTACTATAGTTTAGGCGGTGATGCCCATAATGATCTGGAGGAAAATCAAGGATGATAAATGGCTCAATCAAGTTTAAAAGTTTAACAAAATGAAAAACGGTAAAAAAGCAATAGTACTTATTGCCCTTGATTATGATAAAACTGCACAAAAAGTGGCAGATTCAGGATATGCCCTGGCCAAAGCTATGAAAGCTGAAGTTATACTGCTTCATGTAATGTCCGATCCGCGGTACTTCTCTTCGGTAGAAAACATGCCTATAACCGGGTTAAAGGATTCCCTTGGAGTGGATCCATTGCAATTTGATGCTGACGACCGGTTGAGAGAAGTATCTCAGCATTTTCTTGACACAATAAAACTACACCTGGGAGATAAAAATATTCAAACAGTGCTGGAGGAAGGCGATTTTGCTGATACCATTTTGATGAAAGCAAAAAGCCTGGATGCTGACATTCTGGTTTTGGGCTCACATAGCCGCCGATGGCTCGAAAATATACTTATGGGCAGTGTTACCGAAAAAGTGTTGCGCCTTACATCTATTCCGCTTTTCATTGTACCAATAAAAGAATCCGATTAATACCAATGGATGTGCTATAGAAGATTGTAGTTTATTAATTTTTAAGTGCTCAGTGCTCAGTCCCGATAGCTATCGGGATGGCTACATAATAAAATTGATTTGAAAAACATACTTAATGCCAAATTCAGATTGCAAACCGCCAAGCACCATGCACCATGCACCATTTTCTTTGTACTACTATTTTGTAATTTCTGACCTACATTGTTCTAAAACAGAACCATGCCAATTGATGAAAAATGTGGTTTTCTAAATCAATAGACGAAGTTCTTGCCGAAATTGATGTCGATCCATCGAAGGGGTTATCTGATGATGATGCAAAAATCCGACTCGAAAAATATGGGCCCAATACACTGCAGGCGAAAAAGAAAAAGAGTATTTTCCGGATGTTTATTGCTCAACTGCAGAATTGGCTTATCTATATCCTATTTGCCGCAGTAATCATCACCCTGTTTTTGGGTCAGTATACTGATTCGATAATCATTATACTTGTTATTACAATAAATGCCGTTTTGGGTCTAGTTCAGCAGGTAAAAGCCGGCAAAGCTATTGAAGCGCTTCAGAAAATGGTAATCCCCAAGGCGCTGGTCCGCAGGGATGGAATAGTTAAAGAAATTACTTCCGCGAAAGTAGTACCCGGTGATATTTTGATCCTCGATGCCGGGAGTTTCATTGCCGCTGATATCAGGTTGATAGAATCGGCAAATCTGCAGATTGAGGAATCGGCCCTCACCGGCGAGTCAGTTCCTTCTTTAAAAGACGCCACACTTATTCACGATGATCCCAAAATTCCTTTGGGTGACCGCGTCAATTCAGCTTTTATGTCAACCCTGGTTACCAATGGAAGAGGAATCGGAGTTGTGGTTGAAACAGGAATGAATACCGAAATAGGGAAAATCGCCGGCATTATCAATACGGAAGTAAAGGCTGAAACCCCGCTCGAAATCCGCCTGGATAAACTGGGGAAAACATTGGGAGTTATTACTATCGGAATCTGTATTCTTATATTCATCATTGCTTTGCTGCAGGGCAGGGACCTGGAGGAAATGTTCCTGATGTCGGTTTCGCTGGCAGTTGCCGCTATTCCCGAAGGCCTGGCAGCCATAGTTGCGGTGGTCCTTTCCATTGGTGTAACCGGCATGTCGAAGAAAAACGCAATCATGAAAAAATTGCCGGCCGTTGAAACACTTGGATCGGTTAATATAATATGTTCCGACAAAACAGGTACTCTTACCCAAAACAAAATGACTGTTACTACCTGTTTCAGCCTCGAAGGTAAAATCCCGGTTGTACGGAATCAAAAAAATACTTCCACAGATGATGTAAAACTGCTTGCGAAAGCGATGTTGCTTTGCTCCGATGCAACATTCGAAAAAGGTCATGGAACCGGCGATCCGACTGAGATTGCATTGTTGTTGTTAGCTGATGACCTCGGAATTGACAGGGAGAATATAATGTCACAAAATAAACGTGTGGATGAGTGTTCGTTTGATTCGGACCGGAAATTAATGTCAACACTCAGCCTCGAAAACGGGAAATATACAGTTTACACAAAAGGTGCACTGATCAGCCTCCTGGAAATAAGCACGCATGTTCTGGATAAAGGACAAGTAGTATCTATAAAGGATGTACACCGTAAAAAATACCTCACAGCCGCCTCGAATATGGCTGACATCGCGCTTCGTACACTTGCTGTGGCTTACAAGCCGGTTGATTCAGCAATCGATGCATCTGAAATGGAAAAGGACCTGGTTCTGATAGGGCTTGTTGGAATGATAGATCCTCCAAGAGCCGAAGTGAGTGAGGCAATACAAAAAGCCAGGTTAGCCGGCATCACAACCATCATGATTACAGGCGACCACCCGAACACAGCCTTTGCTATCGCTCATGAACTGGGAATTGCTGAAACCCTGGATCAGGCAATCACCGGTCATGAAATTGAGGATTTTTCAGATAAGGAATTTGCCGCTGGCATTGACAAGTATCGTGTTTTTGCCCGGGTATCGCCCGAACATAAAGTAAAAATCGTACATGCACTGAAGTTGAACGGAAATATTGTTTGCATGACCGGCGACGGAGTAAACGATGCGCCTTCGTTAAATGCTGCGGACATAGGTGTAGCAATGGGAATTACAGGAACTGACGTTGCCAAAGGCGCTGCCGATATGATTCTGACTGACGATAACTTTGCAACTATTGTTTCGGCTGTTGAGCAAGGCCGTAACATATACAATAATATTAAAAAGACAGTTGTCTTTCTATTAACCTGTAACCTGGGGGAAGTAATTGCTGTGTCGGCAGCACTTCTTATCGGATGGGAAGCTCCGCTGATTGCGACTCAGTTATTGTGGATAAATCTGATCACAGATTCATTTCCTGCTATTGCTTTAGGCATGGATCCCGGAAGCCCGGATGTAATGGATGAAAAACCAAGAGATGCAAAAGAGAGTTTCCTTGCCGGCAGAACGGGAATTCATGTTCTGACCGGAGGCGTTTTAATAGGCGCATTAACCATTTTCGCTTTCTGGTATGGATATTATGAAAATGGCTTTAGCCCTTTTAACCATTCAGCTCCTCAAAATACCGTAGAATATGCACGGACATTGGCATTCATGGTGCTGGTTATATGCCAGTTATTCTATTCATTGGCAGCCCGTAACAGCTCAAAATCTATTTTTCAAATCGGAGTATTCTCCAACAAATATCTTTCGGGAGCCCTTGTACTGGGCGTACTTCTCCAATTATTGGTAATTGGTATTCCGGTAATGCAACATGCATTCCACTTACAAATGCTTGATCCGCGGGGCTGGCTGATTGCCTTTTCACTCGGACTGGTTCCTTTGGCTTTAAATGAGTTTGTTAAAATATTTATTCGCGTGCACTTAAAAAAGGACATGGTACGAAAAGATTTGAATGTGTGAATAATATAACTCTTCTCATAAATAGTGTAACCCTTTAGAGCTGTATTCGACTCACCTTTGTATAATGATATGCGTTTCGCATACTTCAATAATAATATAAAATACTATTAAAATGCAAAAGGAGAAATTTGAAAAGCTGGCATCCGAAAACAACATAGCTTGTGTTACCATTTCGATGAACACACACCGTACACATCCTGAAAATATACAGGATACTATTGCCCTTAAAAAGTTGTGTCAGGAAGCCGAAGAAAGACTGATTTCAGAATTTGGCAAACGGCCGATTCTTCCGTTGCTTGAAAAACTCGAACAGATTCCATCAAAAATTGACATCAACTACAACCTCGACAGTTTGCACATATTTCTTTCGAATGAGACAAAGGAAATTGTTAAATCTACATGGCCTGCAAAAGAAGACAGGGTACAGATTTCAAATACTTTTGCCATAGGTTCACTAATAAAATCCGCTAACAGAGATTTCGAATATTTAATTATGCTGCTTTCACAAAGTGGCGCTAAGATGTTTGTAGCGTTAAACAATGCTATTGTTGGCGAAATAAAAAATGATTACTTCCCATTCACTGAAAATCCACATTTCAATACGGATCCTAACAAAATAAGTGATCCGAAATCATCGGATAATATGGTGCGCGAGTATTTTAATAAGGTGGACAAAGCGGTTGTAAAAGTATTTAATCAGACTCACCTGAATTGTGTAGTTATCTGCACCGACTATAACTATAGCAGGTTAATGCAGGTAGCCGATAAACCGGATATATACATGGGGAATACAAGCGTGGATTATAATAATCAGTCAAACGACCAGATAGCTGCCGAAGCATGGGAAATTATGAAGAAAAAACAATTTCGCCGCGAAAAGGAAGCTATTGAAGAAATGGAAGCAGCTTCCGGACATGGCAAAGCTATCACTGATTTGAATGAAATTTACAAAGCAGTTGAAGAAGGAAGAGGCGACTTGTTAATTGCGTATAGCGATTATAGCCAGGCGGTGAAAATGACAGGTGAATTTACATTTGATTTGGCAGATGATGCTTCCCAACCGGGTGTAATTGATGACATAGCCAACGAAATAGCCTGGAAAGTAATTTCAAAAAAAGGCCGGGTAGTATTTACAGATCAGGTTGAAATTAAAGACCTCGGTGATATTGTTTTAAAAGTTCGCTACTAATGTATATCAACAGGACAAAGGTGTAAGATTTATGATGATGAATTTTTAGTTATCAGAAGCGATAACTTAAAAAAATGAATGAGAAACAGATAGTAATACTCAATGACAGTTTAAATTGGTAAAACTATTTTCAATGCACATACTTGTATTACTGTCACATTGAGCGAAGTTGAAATGCACTCAATCAACTCAAAACTGAGTTTTATCAGGCTGTTTTAGTGGGCTTCGTCCTGATTGCTATCGGGACCGCTCAGCCTGACAAAAGATTGAGACATTTGTTAATAGCCATTTTATTTCAAAATTTAGACAGTCATTCAATCCTTTTTGCTAACTTTGAGAATCTGCGATACCCTTTTAACCCTTTTCCATTAACTATTAACTTTCACTCAAATCTAATTTCCAAAAACCATGGATTTCGTTGACTATTACAAAATTCTGGGTGTTGACAAAACGGCAAAAGCCAGTGACATTAAAAGTGCCTACCGGAAATTGGCCCGTAAGTATCACCCCGATTTAAATCCTGATGATAAGGCTGCGAAAAGTAAATTTCAGCAAATCAACGAAGCCAACGAAGTACTGAGCGATCCCGAAAAAAGGAAGAAATACGACCAATACGGAAAGGATTGGCAACATGCTGAAGAATTCGAAAAGCAAAAACAGTACCAGGAACAAGCTGCCGGTTCGCGTGGACAAAGGTTCTCCGGGGCTCAATCCGAAGGGGATTTCTCCGATTTCTTTGAATCTTTATTCGGCGGTTCTGCAGGCGGAAATAGAAGCCGGCAAGCGAAGTACCGGGGCGAGGATTTTAAGGCCGAATTACAACTCCATCTCATCGATGCTTATAAAACCCAAAAACAAACCTTAACGGTAAACGGCAAAAAAATCAGGATCACAATTCCTGCCGGGATCGAAAACGGACAAACCATAAAAATCCCCGGGCATGGCGGTCCCGGACGAAATGGCGGACCTAATGGAGATTTGTATATTTCATTTTCGATAGCCAATCACGAAAGCATTAAGCGCTTAGGTGATAATTTATACACTACCGTTGACCTTGATTTATATACCGCTGTGCTTGGTGGCGAAATCACCATAAATACTTTAGACGGCCAGGTAAAGCTTAAAGTTGCGCCTGAAACACAGAATGGAAGCAAAATAAAGTTGAAAGGAAAAGGCTTCCCTGTTTATAAAAATGAAGATCATTTCGGAGATTTTGTAATAACCTGGAACATTAAAATTCCTACACATCTTACTGAAAAGCAAAAAGAGTTATTTGCCGAATTATCCAAATCTTAATTTTAAAACATTTGCCATGCAAAACGGATATTTAGTTGCTGTTGATGAGTTCTGTGCCTGTCACAACATTGAGATTTCATTTATCAGTTCCTTGCAGCAAAACGGATTGATAGAAATAACCTTCGACGGGCAAACAGGATTTATCGACCAGGATCAGCTTCCCCAGGTCGAAAAATATGTACGTTTCTATTACGAACTTGATATTAACATCGAAGGCATTGAAACAATTTCGCATATGCTGGATCGTATACGTTCCATGCAGGAGGAGATAATTACACTCCGAAACCGTCTCCGCCTTTACGAATTGAACGAATAAGTTAATGCTATTTCTTAATACGTCAGGTTAATCATACTCATATATCTAAACAAGCTTTTAATTGAGGATGCCTGTTTCTTTGTAATAAATAGATTACATATTTTTCGGTTATCTGCCGTTCTTCTTACGATTATATCCATTCCTTTTCCGGCTTCGGAATACCACTATTCTGTTGTAAAATCCTTGGCTGACATAAATTTCCCAATAGCATAAATTCATAAATTCAGGTTATTTCCAATCTGTGAAAGATGTAATTCTTTTTGTTAATTGTGTAATACTTTCGGGAGCTATCAGCCTCACCTTTGTAGTGTGAAAATAATTTCACACTTGATCCGCCAGTGCGGGATATAAATCTGACAAGATGAACTCTACAGAAGCAAAAGGAAACTGGAATGAGCAGAAAGGCAAACTCAAACAAAAATTTGGATTCCTTACTGACAATGACCTGATGTTTGAAGAAGGCAAGGAAGATGAGATGCTTGGAAGACTTCAGATTAAGCTAGGCAAAACGAAAGACGACCTTAAAAAATTCATTGCAGAACTTTAAACATCCATTTGAAAAAGTGCCGTTTTGTGAAATATATCACTAAGCGGTACTTTTATTAATCACTCAATTAGCATTTAAACATTAACAAAACCAACAAAATGAAAAAAACAGCCATTACCCTTTTCGCAGCGACATTGCTCGTTGCAGGTTCAATCATTACCAGTTGCAAATCGCCGGCGCAAAAAGAGGAAGCTGCCCAACAAGATTTAATTGAAGCACAGAACGATGCTGAAGTAGAGTCCCAAAAAGTAGCAACTGCCGAAGAATGGGCTTCATTTAAAATTGAAGCAGATGCAAAAATCAAGAGCAATGATGCCCGGATTGCTGAATTAACAATAAAATTAAATAAACCGGGAGTAATTCTTGATCCTCTTTATAAAAAAAGGATTCAGGTATTGGAACAGCAAAACAAAGACCTGAAAGCCCGGCTTGATGTTTATGAAGAGAACAATAGCGACTGGGAAACATTTAAGCGTGAATTTAACCATGATATGGACAAGCTCGGACAAGCGCTGAAAGATTTTACTATTGACAATAAATAAATAGCAATTTCATACTTAACATCCAATAAAAAGCGGGACAAAATCCCGCTTTTTGTGTTTATATATCCAAGATAAAAGGCTTAATCCTATTAATAGTTGAGTAAAAAACCCCGTTCCATAAAATGTGTGAATATTGCAACTTTTTCTCTGAATTGTATAACACTTTCGCATTAAAACAGGATCATCTTTGCAAAGTGATATTCAAATCACGTTTGACCTGCAAATGGCAGGAATTAAGACTAAAATTATCAAAATGAATACGTCAGCAATAACCGGGAATTGGAACGAACGTAAGGCTAAACTTAAAAAGAAATTTGGATATTTAACTGACAATGACCTTATGTTTGAAGAAACCAATAAAGAAGAAATGATAGCAAAACTTCAAGTCAAGCTTGGTAAAACCAAAGAGGAATTGTTAAGAATTATAGGCGTGTTATGAATGTTGGATTGAAGCTGGAAATTTTGAACCGGATGTTGTGCAATCTGGTAACAATATTTAAACAAAAATCCTGGTTTTAAACACACATTTGAATATTCTGTCATGTAATTTCATTCATAGTCCAGTTACGACTGTGAGTTGCGCCCGAACAAGCTGAAACTTTTTTTATCGCTTCCTCCCTTAACCCGTAAAGCAGGTAAACCAATTGATTGATCCTGATTCCGCAAATCAGCCTGTAATCCTTTCTGATATAATAAATTGAAAGGCAATAATATGTCACGTTTTTAAAATACTGCATTGCATAACCGGCATCGCTGTATTTTTTTTTATATAAAGCATTGGAAATTTCACCGGCAATAAAATGTGTGAATAATGTAAATCTTATCCATAATTATATAACATACTTACTGTATGTATAAATTACTTTTAGAGTATTAAATAATTACTAAATTACCTGGAATCAAGTGACCGAACCCTAACAGGTTATTGTTATGAACTACCGGTTATACTGCCAGGGTAATCATTTGCTTAAATCTTAAGTTCTGAATACCGCTCTGTCATTACATTTTTACCTGCTACATGTTTGTAATGATATACGTAGACGATTACTAAAGCCCTGGCGGTTAACTTTTTTTATCATTAAACTTTACAACAATGGACGAGATCCTCACACCGGAACAATGGTTTGAACTTAAATTCAGGCTGAAATTAAAATATCCTGAGCTTTCGGATGCTGATCTGCAGTATCATGAAGCGATTGAAGAAGACATGCTGGAGATGGTAGAGTACATTCTCCAAAAAACCAGGATGGCGGTTCAGGGAATCCTCAATGGGCAATTCCGGTTTTCGCCACTGAAAAATTACTGGCGCTATAACCGTAGAAATCGCATCACGCAAAAAACTGCATGATAAGCGACTATGGAACAAGTAAATGCGATTCTACTCTCACCAAATTATTCCTGGAATTTTGCATGAAAGCCATTTTCATATTGGTTTAATGCCGGAATTATACATCCCGGTATACCTGTCATTTAAATCTCACTCCTGAATTTTACAATTACCGATTTGCTATTTGAACCATTACGTCCTTTTTG
This sequence comes from Bacteroidales bacterium, assembly GCA_038250985.1. GTDB lineage: Bacteria > Bacteroidota > Bacteroidia > Bacteroidales > UBA4417 > UBA4417. The sequence goes on along the minus strand of JBBSBT010000003.1, from coordinate 11,057 downwards.
AAAGTTATTCAGGAAGAATAGAGGATGATGAATTTATACTTAAATCCATTTTGCCAAAGATTTCACGGATTTGCGCAGATTCAGGACTACTTTCAGCAGTTTTCATAAAAAAACAAACCTCAGCCAATTATGCTGATCTGTGAAATCTGCGTAATCTGTGGCCTGAATTCATACCTCAATACATTGACCAGGCTGATTAGTTACCATTCTAAAAATCGTACCGGTTTCCCGATGCTGATATCATTTCCCGGAAACAGTTTTGATTTTGTATTTAATGGAATGATTTATTCCCGTAAATAATATAATTTTCAAAAAAAAACCAATACAGTCCGGCAACCTGAATTCCGCATAGGATAGTACACCCAAAGTAATTTATATGCTGAAGATTACTAATTTTGAATTCCTTTGATGTGAATCAAAAAAGAGGACTGCCCGTTTATAATTCCAATATAGAATTGATTATATGACTCACAAAGATTTAGAAGTTAAAGTATTGGGCGAAAGATTGTTCAGGTCACCTCTTAAGCCTACGTTGCATCCTGACGGTGATGCGTTTGGATTTATTGAAAATGACGACAGGGTGTTGTTTGATGTTACGCTCAGCCATTTTGTTGAATGCAGCAAAACGGGTGAAACACCTTTATCGTTCGAAAAAGCCGGGCCGCACAAACAGCTGTATTTTGATGCTTCCAAAACCAAAGTTGCGATAGTAACCTGCGGCGGGCTTTGCCCCGGGCTGAATAACGTAATCCGAAGCCTTGTGCATCAGCTTTACTACCGGTATAAGGTTAAAAACGTTATAGGTATTCAATATGGCTTCGAAGGTTTCATACCCGGATACAAGCACCCGGTAATCGATCTCACACCTGAACTTGTCGAAAGCATCCACCTTTTAGGAGGAACCATCCTGGGGTCGTCACGTGGTAAGCAAAATACAGGTCATATTGTCGACAGGCTTACCAAACTTAAGGTAGATATACTATTTTGCATCGGGGGCGACGGAACCATGCGCGGCGCACATGCCATTCACCAGGAAATCGCAAAACGCAGACTAAACATTTCGGTTGCAGGAATCCCTAAGACCATTGATAACGACATTTACCTGATTGACAGATCTTTTGGATTCGAAACGGCATTTTCTATTGCCAACGACATTATCCGTTATGCCCATAACGAAGCAACCGGAGCCTATAACGGAATTGCGGTTTTAAAACTCATGGGCCGCTATTCGGGATTCATTGCTGCTTATGCCGCTTTATCCATCCAGGAAGTGAATTTCGTGATTGTTCCTGAGATGGACTTTGACCTGGACGGGCCGAAAGGATTTCTGCAGGTATTACGAAACCGGCTCGAAAAATTTCATAATGCGCTTGTGGTGGTGGCCGAAGGAGCCGGGCAGCATTTTTTCGAAAACAAAACTGTTGAAAAAGATGCCTCCGGAAATATAAGAAACAACGACATTGGCCTGTTCCTGAAAGAAAAAATAACAGAGGAATTCGAGTCTAAAAAATTCCCATTCACGCTCAAATACATTGATCCGAGCTATATTATCCGCAGCGCTCCCGCCAATGCCAACGACAGCAAGTTCTGCGGCCTGCTCGCCCAGAATGCCGTTCATGCAGCCATGTCCGGTAAAACCGATTTTGTAACCGGGTATTGGAATAATGAGTTTACCTTGCTGCCCATCCCGGTTGCAGTTTCAAAACGCAACAGTATTGATGTGGAAGGCGAATTATGGTGGAACGTACTGGAAACAACAGGGCAGCCGGTATCAATGAAAAATCAGAATCCTTCAGCATAATTATAGTATGAAGAGTTTTCTGGTTGCAAATCAGGTATAAATTACCGGGTTGACTGTGAAATTTAAAATCCCGATAAATAGGGTTATGGTAACCTGAAATTTACGATCTTTGTGCAAGTGCTCCCTGTTAACAAAAACAGACTGACCCGGCTTTTTATCCCGTTAAACTAACCTGAAAAACAAAATTGTATGGAAGCAAATTGGTTTATTATAGTCCCCGTGCTGGTTGCAATAATAGCAATAATTGTCCTTGTGCTCCGACGAAATAAAAAAGATGAAAAAGATTTGGTGGAAACTATAATAAAGGAAGATGAGATGCCCATCCGGAAGGAACCTGATAACGAAGTTTACCCACCGGATGAAAAAGGTTAAATGTTAACTGAATTTACCTGATTTATGGATTCCCCGGAAAGCAAATACTTCAGTGTTTATAAAAACTATTAATAGCAACACATTAAAAAGATTTGATTATGATAATTCAAATTAACACAGATAATAAAATAACCTTAAGCGAAGAACGAATTGCATCACTGACGGACTTGCTTACAAAAGGACTAAACCGTTTCAGCAGCCAGTTAACCCGGTTGGAGGTTCATCTTTCGGATGAAAACGGCAATAAAGAAGGGATGGGAGATAAACGATGTTTGCTTGAAGCCCGTCTTGAAGGCCTGCCGCCGATTGCTGTTTCGAACTATACCAGCAGCACAGAACAATCTGTAATCGGGGCAATGGAAAAATTAAAGTCTGCACTCGATACAACTTTAGGCCGCTTAAGGAATCATTAATGGAAATCCCTCTGAAAACTAATGCTTTTAGCCCATTTGATGATAACAGGACCGGGTCTGCCCCGGGTTCATTTCTCTGGCGGATGATTGTATTTTGCATAGTAGCTCACCATTAACCGGATGATCAGGATCGGTAAATTTTTTGGTGGGCTAAAGTTGTCTGTATCACATATGCCTTTCCCTTGAAACGGTCAATGATCTTCACGTTACATACCTGATACGAAAAGGCCGTTTCTGAAAAACAGAAACGGCCTTTTAAGTTTAATTGCAGACTTGTATTAAAAACGGTATCCAAGTGAAAGGCCGAAACCTGTATTTTTAACTGATGTTTTATCATTTGAATTACCTGAATTTTCAGGATTAATTTTTACCATTCCCAATTGAGTGTCGACCTGTAAAAATATTCCACCCGACATTTCATACCCGGCAAAAATATTTCCACCCACATCCAGGGTTTTGAAGGTTGCGTGATTCTCATCATCATTCTCTGTTATGGTGCCTTTAAATACAATTTTATTGTCAATTGTAACGGTACCGCCTTCGGTTAAATATTTACCTCCAATAGCATAGCCAACATAGGGCCCGAATCCGAGCATCACAAAACCATTACCCAACTGGCCTTTGTAAACGAGGTTCAAAGGCATTTCAATGTATGAGAGTTTTGTTGTACGGGTGATTTCGTTGCCTAAAATTGTGTAGGTCTTTTTTGCACCTTTTGTACTATACATCAGGCCGGGTTGAAAATAGAACCCCAGTGCAATTGGTAACTGAATGTTCACCCCTGCATGGTAACCCAGGATCATATCATTGGTAAGCTTGTCACCGGCTGAATTTGTCCCGTTCAGATTCTGTAAATTTACTCCACCCAGCACAGCAAAGGAAGATCTGCCTATACTTTGCGCCATTGTCATGGAACCAGTAAGCACAAGCATCATTAATAAAGAAAAAATTCGTGTTTTCATAATACGTGATTATTAAGGTTTAAAGTTAAGATTATTTGGTAGCTTCTTTTGCAGCATCGGCTTTCATCTTTTCGTTTGCAGTGATCAAAAACTCAACCCTGCGGTTTTGTGTGCGGCCACTTTCGTTATCGTTGCTGTATTTTGGTACAGTTTCGCCAAATCCCCTGATGGATATACGGTCGGTTGCTATCCCGCTGCTGCGGATATAATTTGAAGCAGCCGAGGCACGTTCAACAGATAAGTTCATGTTATATGCTAGGCTCCCTTTACTGTCGGTATGACCCTGAACTTCAATATCCGTATCAGGATATGCATTCAAAACCGCTACCAGTTTATCAAGGTTAGTTTTAGCATCTGCTGAAAGTCCCGATTTGTCAAATCCAAACAGAACATTACTGCTGAATTCCACCACGATTCCTTCACCAACGCGTTCAACCTTGGCATCAGGAACTGTTTTCTTTATTTCTTCGGCCTGTTTGTCCATTTGGTGGCCAATCACAGCACCTGCAGCGCCTCCCACCGTGGCTCCGATAATTGCACCCAGTGCGGTATTTCCGCTAGCTTTGCCTATCACGGCTCCCATTGCTCCCCCGGCTCCAACGCCTATGGCTCCACCCTTCTGGGTTTTAGTTAATGACTTGCAACCTGAAAATATCAGAACTGCACTTAAGACCATGATCAAACTAAATCGCATTGTTTTCATAAAAAGATTATTTAAAAGTTGTTTAATGATTTTTTCTTTGAGACTTTGCTCATGAACTGTTTTTACTATCTATTTTAAATGCCGCCGGAATTAACACTTTGATTTTTCTGCAGGCAGGCTACAGTCATGTATTTTTGAAATGCAAAGATCTGACCATATTTGTATGCGTATGTTACACATTTTTGCAAATAAGTTACATCATTCACACATCCGGAATTGGTTGTGTTTGGTTTTGTTTAACAATATTGTGGAGAAGGGAAGAGTTAGGAATGAATAGAAAATCCTGGTTCCCTGCCTGCTGGAGCAGTCAGGCAGGCGGGTTCCAGGTTCCGGCCTGGCTGGAACTAATGAAAAGAATTGAAAAAGCCCACATTATCCTTATACCACCTTTTGTTTTAAAAGCAGGGACAGAAAAGAAATGTGGGAATTATATAAATCCTTTTGTGAATTATGTAATGCTTCTATGAGGTGTACAAACTACCTTCGTTTCATTATATTCCGTTAATTATCCGATGTTGCTACATACACAGGTAATCATCGGGATAATGCTACACATATTTGTTTCAGGAGAAATACCGGTAATACTATATGATCAAAACTGGCTTCCGGAAACAAGCATGGCCTTAAATTTTATATAGTACTCATATAAGGTAACTACGAAAAAAAAAAGATTTGATTTTGATCTGTTTATTTTAATGAAGAAAAAAAATACGATGAAGCTTAATATTAAAAACAGGGTAGAAAACAAGTGTAGAATGATGGTAATCGACGAACTCGAAAAGCTTGGAATTAAATATACCAGCGTTGAATTGGGCGAAATAAATTTACTGGAAACCATGTCTTCATTACAGCGTATGCTATTAAATAAAGCCTTGCTCAAATTAGGATATGACATAATCGATAGCAGGAAAGATGAACTTATCGGTAAATTAAAAAGAATCATTGCCAGCCTGGAGAATCACACAGATGTGGATATCAAGACCGGTTTGTCAGATTATATCATTCTCAGAGTTCAGAATGATTTTCTTTCAACCCTTACTCCTATTGCTGAAAAAGAGGATGTTACCACGCAAAAATACAATATTGAGCATAAATTTAAAAAAGTAAAAGAATTACTTTTTTATGTTGTTCGTGCCTTGTCGGAAATTGCATTTAAAAAAAAGCAAGGCACTTCAGCTAAAATATCCGGGCAGTTAAAAAAAATAACGAGCCTCACCCCTTCACATTCCAGGCTTCTCATGATTACGGGAATTAACAATCCGCAATTAAATTAACCTGTTTCAACAAATTCCACACAACATGAATTACAAACCAACTATTTTAATTGATAATTTGAAAACCGTTAAGACTTTTAATCACAGGAAAAAGGGAGATTTAAAATTATTGAATCTGAGTAAATCTAACCCTATAAGCGGCAAGGCGGAAATAGCTACTCTAAAACAGCGATTACAGCTTATGGAAGAAATCAATGCTGAAATGAAAAATCGCCTCGGTGAGCAGTCCGAAAAACTGGCTGAAGTCGTTGCTACCAACTCGAAATTCCTATCCATAATAGCGCACGATCTCAGAAGCCCTTTCACCTCAATTATCAGTGTACTCGAATTACTACGGGAGAGCTATTTTGAATATAACCTCAAAGATGTAGAAAAGTATATCCGGATGGCTACCAAATCGGCCAATGGAACATTAACCCTTCTGGATAATCTTTTATCGTGGACTTTTGCACAAAATAAAGCTGCTTTTTCAAATCCTGTCAAAATAAATTTATTCAAACTGGTACAGGAAGAGATTGAAAATAGCGCTGACACAGCCATGCATAAACTAATCCAGATAAATCAGTCCATTCCGGAAAATTTGAACATATTTGCTGACCTTCTGATGGTTAAAACAATCTTCCGAAACCTGATCAATAACGCAATAAAATTCTCGTACATAGGCGGCGAAATAACGGTATATGCATCAGAAGGCGTTCCGTTTGTTGAAATAACGATAGAAGACCATGGCATTGGTATTTCGGGCAAGGCACAAAGAGAACTTTTTGAAAATAACGCCTTATATTCAACCAGGGGCACCAATAATGAATTTGGTACGGGATTAGGGCTGGTTATCTGTAAAGAATTTATTGAAAAGCACGGTGGAAATATCCTGATTGACAGCTTGCAGGGTAAAGGAACCAAAATAAAATTTACTTTGCCGTGTTAAGCCTGTAACCCGGATTAGCCCGGTTAATAATAACAAATAAATGAATGGGAAATTTGAAGCATTGATGTGCATCTATCACGAACATTGAAATGAGATATCCTGAAAATGATATTTCTTATTAAATTTGTGCAGGGATGTGCCCGGGTACCATATAATCACGAAATTTACAAATTGTAAAAAGCCATGTTCAGTAACTATTTTAAGCATCAACCTGTTAACAAAAGGAGGAATAAACCCAAACTTTAAATAAACCTTGCCATGATTAATGAAGAGATGGATTATACAGATGCTCATATGCTGCGCGAGAAAGCCGAAGAAAAGCTAAAAGTGGAAAAAAATACAAGTGGAAAACTTCAGAAAGAAGCCGATGTTAAACGACTCATACACGAACTTCAGGTGCACCATGTAGAATTGGAGATGCAGGTAGAAGAGTTGCGCAATGCTTACGAAGTGTCAGAGGTTGCGTTAAAAAAATACACTATGCTGTACGATTTTGCGCCCATGGGCTATTTTACACTTGATGCCGATGGCTCTATCCGCGAACTGAACTTCACTGGTGCCGAAATGCTTGGCGACAGGCGATTCAGCCTGGTCAACAGCAATTTTAAACTTTTCGTCTCGGACAAATCAAAGCCCGTATTTAATGAATTCTTCCGTAAAGTTTGTACAAGCAATTTTAAAGAATCATGCGAAATAATGCTGGGGTATGATAACCAACCTTCACGTGCTGTGTATATGGAAGGCATAGCTACCGGTGATGAACGGCAGTGCCTGTTATCGGTGGTCGATTTTACAAACTTTCAGAAGCCCGATATCTCCTGATCACGATTTCAAAACACCCTCCTCTTCTTTGTTTCCCTGAAAAAGAATAGCCGAAAAATAAGGCTGTTCATACGAACCCCCAAAAAACAGGATAAACATTCCGCACCAGGAATGAAAAATCATACAATTATTATCAAATATTGTATTTAGCATTCCGCTTAAGTTGTGCTTAATTACTTACTCCTCAAACCATCCACAGACATGAAAAAGAAAGAAAACAATGAACCGTCCGACGGCCAGCAAAAAGGAAACAAAGGGGACAATGATCTGCCTGGATACCCGACCTATCCGGCAAACGAAGATATTTTCAATAAATACCAGCAAGAGAAAGAAATAAATCCTGAAGATATTTCCAAACCTAAAGCAGTACTTACTGATGATGATTCAATTGCTGAAATAGATTTAAATTCCGAACTCCCGGGAAGTGATCTGGATGTACCCGGATCGGAACTGGATGATGATATGGAAGCTATCGGAAGTGAGGACGAAGAGAATAATTATTACAGCATTGGAGGAGATGAACATAACAACCTGGAGGAGAATCAAGGCTGATTATAAATTTCCCGAACAAACCGGTTTTACTTATTTAAGCAATTAAAATGAAAACAGAAAAACAAATGGGTATCTGGATGGATAACTCAACCGCATACCTGATGGAATTAACAAATGATTCAATAGTTCAAAATAGTATTTTATCAGAATTTACACGCGAGGATAAGGAACAAAGTTTAAGGAAGAGTGAAAACCTCATGCATAACAAAGAAAAGAGCATGCAGTTAGCCTATTACAAAAAAATAAGTGCTGTTATCCTGAATTATGATGAAGTAATTCTGTTCGGACCAACAAAAGCCAAAAATGAATTATTAAACCTTTTAAAAGACGAACATCTTTTTGATAAAATAAGAATTGAGGCAAAAGATTCTGACAATATGACCGAAAGCCAGATGCAGGCTTTTGTAAGGGAATATTTTAAATAGCGCATATTTCTTCATCATTTTACTGATAGACAAGAATTTATAAAAAAAACCGGAAGTCAAATGTAAATGATTCAAACTGCTTTCAGTGCTCCCAAATCACAGAAATAGTACTGATAAAATTAAGGCATTTCGATTATTGCAGGCCTGATTTCCTCTTGAAATCAGATTGCATTGAAAACAGGTTGCTCATTAAGAGCAGTATGTATTCTTGTATCTAAATGTGGAAATCATGTAAGTTATTCTGATAAACATGTAATTCATTTTGAAATGAAAGGGTGCACCTTTGCATCGCAATTAATCAGCATTCATTTCAACAAAAAAAATGTACACCACCCGGATTAAAAATGGTAAAGGCTTCATAAAAGGAAACATAATTCCTGTTGGCCTAGTAGCTGTTATTATGGTTACTTCAGGAAATGAGACCTACACATCAGTAACCAATGCTGCCGGGCACTTCCTGGTTGCAGCTCTGCCAGCCGGAACCTATGCTGTAACCGTTACTCCCGCACTTCCATTGCTGCCAGTCACTTTAACAGGTTTTGTAGTTGTAGAAGGCGCTTCGACAAATGTAGGCCTGTTAGCGTTTAACTAAAATACCTTATAGAGTTGAATAAGAGACTGTTGAATGAGAACAGTTTCTTTTTTTTGTAACACGGGTCAGGACAATCTTCGGCTGACTTTTCCGTTCTTCTATCAGTACAAAGTCGCCTTTAGAAAGGTGACTGTTCACCTCACTTTCCTAACTCAATTCCAACAATCCTATAAAAAATGGAGAACATACCTATGAAAACCAAAGAACTTGATAAATCAAAATCACATACCACTGTCGAGCTAATTGAATATGTAACAAATTCAGTGGTTATCAAAACGATTTTAAAAAAACCTTCCGGAGATATCAGGCTGATGTCATTTGACATGGGTGAAGGGTTGGCAGAAAAAACATCATCATTTGACATCTTTGCCCAGGTAATTGATGGAAAGGCAGACATCGTAATTAACGGAAAATCCAATTTAGTGCTGACAGGCCAATCAATTATAATACCTGCACTCACAACAAATTCCATAAGACCAAACGGACGATTTAAAATAATTCTGACTGAAATAAAAAGCTCGTTCGAATAATTATATGCTTCCAGGTAATATCCACAGAAAAATGTGTGAATAATGTAAATTATTTCTGAAATTTTGTAACGATATCAGGGCTAAAGTGTATCAACTTTGCAGAGTGAAAATTACTTCACCCATAATCCTGCATGTGGCAGGAGTCAATATTAAAGTGAGCATAAATGAATACACTGAAAAATCCAGGCAGTTGGAATGAGCGTAAAGACAAGCTGAGAAAGAAATTTGGACTTTTAACCGACTCTGACCTGAAGTTTGAAGAAGGAAAGAAAGAAGAGATGCTAATGAAACTACAGACCAGGCTTGGCAAATCAAAAGAAGAATTACTTAAAATAATCGGAGCACTCTGATCACACATTTGATATTCAGAGTATCCGCCTGTAAGCCTGATAGTTAAAATTCAAATAAATCTAAAACTAACACCATGAAAACTTCAAGTTTTAAATCCCTGGCAAAAAATACCTTTTTTATTGCTTTAATAGCCACAATGGCATTTTCATTTTCTTCATGTGCTACGAGAGCTCATTTTGAAAAGTCATCCGTAGTGCCGGCAGCACAGGGAGATGTTAAAGTAAAAAAAGATAAAAACAATAATTACTCAATTAAAATTGAGATTTCAAATTTAGCTGAAGTTGACAGGCTTCAGCCGCCCCGGAAAACCTATGTGGTATGGTTGGTTTCCAGCAAGGAAGAAACACAGAATATAGGTCAGATAGAAAGCTCATCCGGCACTTTTTCGAGTAAGCTAAAGGCATCTTTTGAGACGGTTACTTCCTATAAGCCATCCAAAATATTTATTACCGCCGAAGATGACGCAGCAATACTTTACCCCAGCACACAGGTTATATTAACTACTGAAAGGTTTTAGAGTGTGCCTGTGAATCATAAAATAACAGCTGTACCATTACGTCAGTTCTTTTAATACGTTTAAAATTCAATATCATGAGCAGTCTGCTTCATATGACGGCAGTGATCCTTATCGTTTTTTGGGCAATCGCTTTTTTTGTCTTAGGAGCGGGCCCCGTCATTCATATTATGCTGGTTTTTGCAATAATCACAATATTATTGCAAACCGTAAGGACGATCGGGGAATACGATTAATTCGATACCCGGCTTATCCCGTTTAACCATCTGAAAGCCTGATGGTTTGAATGATATAAAGATATAGAATTATACTTGCCTGTATGAAGTTTAATGCCTGAACTGATGAGTATTTCTTATAAATTTTAGGTTAAAAGATAGTTTGAGGTTAGTGAGGAGGGATAATTGATAGTTGTTTGTTTTAATGGCGGAAAGCCCTGTGAAAGCAGGGTTTTCTGTTTTTCAGACATATGGCTTTAAGTATATTCCGCTTATGAATGAAGCCAATGGTTCCATTTACAAATGACAGCAAGTTACTGCTGAAGATCGTATTTCCCGCTTAAACCTTTCAAAATTGTAAAATAATTATTCCCCGGGAAAAGATAACTTCTTATCTTAGTCGCTAATTACGGGCGTACTTATGGGAATTGAATTTAACGGGGAGTCTGATACCAATGCTGAAAGCCCAATTACGCCGGCCGAAACGCAACACCCGAGAACTCATCACAGGTCGGGACGACACCGGGGGAAACCAGGCCCATGGCGAAAATTCAAACACCGCTTCCGCAAATCATTAACAAAGCTATTCGCCGGGAACGATCG
>JBBSBT010000002.1:0-24837 GCA_038250985.1 Bacteroidales bacterium | reverse complement strand
TTAACCCCTGCTGGCGCGGATTTGTAATCCATCACGCCCCTACGTTACCGTCCCTTCCCCTTTTGCCGAAATTATAAAATTATATAAATTACCAGAGGTAAAAGAAACCTTTTTTGAAATATTGTGTTACTTACTATATATGTTCTTGCCTTTTAAGATCTATATTGAATATTCAATATTTACAACTAAATCTTACTATAATGGCAGCAGATGATGGTTCAACACAAGAAAACAACTGGCCATTGCCCAAATTTTATTTCCTGGTAAGCTGGGAGTCGCTAAGCCAACCGGTAACTTTCCAAGAGGTTTCAGGATTAGATACGGAAGCTCAGGCTATTGAATACAGGCACGGGGATTCGGATCAATTCTCAGTGAATCATATGCCGGGAATAGTAAAAACAGGCAATGTAACCATAAAGAAAGGTATGTTTGTCGATGACAATACCTTCCGGGACTGGCATAACAAAATAATGATGAATACCATTCATAAAGAGAACGTAATGATTCAGTTATTGGATGAATCCGGAAATCCGACTATGACCTGGACATTATCCAACGCATGGCCAACAAAGATCACAGGTACTGATTTAAAATCAGATGGAAACGAAGTAGCCGTTGAGACTATAGAACTTGCGCATGAAGGATTAACCATATTAAACGGCTGATAAATCATGCTCGTTTTTAAAGCCCGCTTACACACTACCACACGAACTTTCTCAACGCAGATTCCAAAAGGCTGAGGTGTAATAAAATAATCAGGTATGCTTATGTTTCCGCAAACTCATTTTAATTTAAATCTGATTGTTAAGAAACTTCGGCCTTCAATATATGAATGATGTAATTTAATTCTTGAATTGCGTAACTTTACCTGATACCAAAATATTCAATTTTGCATCGACAATTCAAAATAATTTACAAAATCAAAATGTCAGAATCGTTTAAATTAAAATGGCTAAGGAAATATTTTGCTGACTTTTAAATGTAGATTCAAAGGCGACCGAAAAATTTGCAGAAGAAATAAAAACAGTTGCACCATATCCCGTTAAACCCAAAATATACTTAAAAATTAAGAAATAGTAATTAAACCCGCTATTAAAAAAAGAATCTAAATCATATACACATCTAAAAAAAGCCTTATGGAAAACCAAGCTCAAGCCTTTGAAGATATCAAGTCTTTAGTCAATCTGTTGACAAGCAAAGATGATAAAGTTCGCCGGAAAGCACGAAAGTCGCTGGTGGAAATTGGAAAACCGGCTGTTTCCTCTTTAACGGAGGTTTTACAAAATTCAAAAGTGTACAAAGCTCGTTGGGAGGCGGCCAAGGCACTCGGAGCTATTGGCGATGCTTCAGCCATACCATCCCTGGTAAAGGCGCTCGAAGACACTGAATCAGATGTTGTATGGCTGGCAGCCGAAGCTTTGAAAAAATTCAGGAAGGCCGCATGGCCGGAGTTGTTACATGCTTTGAATAAAAGTGGCGCGGAATCGGTTACACTTCGCCATGCTGCTCATCATGTATTCAGGAATCAGCGGGAAAAAGGGTTTAATGATTTATTGGAAGCCCTCCGGAAATCTCTCGAATCTGGTGCAGTTTTGGAAAGCACGCCTATGGCGGCATCAAATCTGCTTGAAAAAATGAGGGCGCAACGGTAATTTGATTAAAATAAATATAATTTTAGAGAGAACAGAATAATCAGATAACTCGTTGTAAAGCTGGCTTCATTTTGTAAACAGGCAGTAGTTGTAAACGAGTCATTGAAAAACATACGAATTTTAATAGAAAATGTGATAAAAACATGCAGGAACGCCATATTGTAAATTGAGCCTGCATGCAATTCCAAAAAAGTAAAAAATTCAACCCTATGAAAGACACTGATAAAAGTAGCAGTAATCACGATCTGCAGGATCATATAGAACCTGAAAATAACCATTCACCAAAGTGGAAACGGGTACATCATACCTGGTGGTTTTGGATTTTTCTGGTTTTAATGTTGGGTGGCATTCTCTATTACATCATGACTGTCAACTTTGCCTTTGCGCCCCAAAAGCAAATGGAACAGAAAATGGAAAATAGCAGTACACCATAGACAGTCATAACCATTGAATCCCCGACGTTGAACACAAATGAACTTTAGAACTTGTTATTTCGGTTGCCGGTTGAAAATGAAGAATGCACCTGGCCCGAAGTTGTTTGAAACAATACCAGAATGGATTCTCCCGAAAGGAATGATCACTTAATTCTGTTAATAATGTAGAATTTTTATGATTTTTTCACAATAAAAAATTGTCAACAGGCATTGCTGTATTTAACTTTGTACTGATTCGTATCAGTATTTCAAGAAGTTAAAATTTCAGGTTAATTGGAATATATAAAAGAACATTAGTTATAAACTCTAATAATCCTTATTATGAAAATTATGAAAGCATTGATGATCCTTTCAATACTAATTCTTTTTGGAGGGATTGAATCCTGCCAGCATCAGGGTAAATCAGATACCTGGAGTGATGCACAGAAAACTAAATGGAAAACAGAATGTCAGCAGGCATTAATTAAAAAGGGAGTGAAAGATAACCAGGCAAAAGATGTCTGTGATTGCATGCTTAAAAAGACATCGGAAAAGTACTCCCCTGAAGAAGCAACAAAAATCACCGTTGAAGAAGAAAGAAAGCTTTGGGCAGATTGCAACTATCAATGGTAAGTAACACATTGACTATTTCCAGGAAAACAGTCGGAATATAACAGGTAAATAATTGATAAAACACAGGAGGTATACATATGCATTTACAGGAACTTATAGACACAGCAAAGGCTTTGGTTGCAGGCGATAAAGGCTTGTTAGCTATGGACGAAAGCAACCCAACCTGCAATAAACGGTTTGCCGCTTTGGGAATACCGCAAACAGAAGACTTCCGGCGCGCTTACAGGGAGATGATTGTAACCACTCCCGGTCTCAGCGCGTGCATTAGTGGAGCTATACTTTTTGATGAGACGATTCATCAGCATCTTACCGACGGCACTCCTTTTATTAAAGCCGTTACGGATGCCGGAATTATTCCTGGCATTAAAGTAGATGGCGGAGCAAAAAAAATGGCAGGTCATCCCGGTGAAAAAATCACCGAAGGACTGGATAGATTGCGCGATCGCCTTGATCAATACGCAAAGATGGGGCTTCGGTTTGCCAAATGGCGGGCCGTTATTACCATAGGTGACGGGATTCCAAGCCAGGGTTGTATAGATGCTAATGCTCATGCGCTGGCCCGATATGCCGCGTTGTGCCAGGAATCAGGATTGGTTCCTATTATTGAGCCTGAAGTAATTATGGATGGAAATCATTCGTTACAACAATGCTTTGCTGTGACAGAGCAAGTATTGCGAACAGTTTTCATTCAGTTGAATTCACAAGGTGTATTACTGGAAGGTATGATACTGAAACCCAATATGGTACTTCCAGGCTTAGCCTGTTCAAAACAGGAATCAGTTGATGAGGTGGCAGATGCCACTGTGAGTTGTTTTTTAAGATCCGTGCCTGCTGCTGTTCCGGGTATTGCATTTTTATCGGGCGGTCAATCGGGTGAACTTGCTTCGGCTCGTTTAAATGCGATGAATGCAAGATTCAAAAACCGGCTGCCATGGGCTTTGGCCTTTTCGTATGCTCGTGCAATCCAGCAACCAGCAATTGAAATATGGAATGGTCAGGAAGCAAATGTATTAAAAGCACAAAAAGCGCTGTTTCATCGTGCAGATTGCAACCGTATGGCACGCCGCGGTGAGTACATTAATGAGAGGTAATTCAAAATGTCTTAATTATCATTAAAGCAGAAAGATCTAATTTGAAAAATTGCCTGTAGAAGATTCCGGTCACCCGGATTTTAAATCTGTATTTGATTCTCAGGAAAATATAAAATGAAGTCAAAATTAAAATAAATAAAAATAAATAAAATGAAAAAAGTATTGATTGCTCTGGATTATAATCCAACTGCACAAAAAGTAGCAGAAGCAGGTTTTTCAATGGCAAAATCTATGAATGCTGAAGTTGTATTACTACATGTAATATCAGATCCGGTATTTTATTCCGCTTCAGGATATTCTCCGATAATGGGATTTAATGGCTATGAGAACTTAGGTTCAATAGTATTGGACAGTGTTGAAGGATTGAAGAATGCATCTCTTCAATATCTTGACAAATCAAGACATCACCTGGGTGATAAAGCAATTCAAACTATGGTAAAAGAAGGTGACTTTGCCGAAACTATTCTGAAGACTGCAAAAGAGGAAAATGCAGATATTATTGTTGTTGGATCTCACAGCCGGAAATGGCTTGAAAATATAGTTATGGGAAGTGTTGCAGAAAAAGTTTTGCAACATACTTCTATTCCGCTTTTCATCGTTCCGACCAGAAAGGATATTTAACACGATCATAAACAAATGTTGAAACGTTACAAATAGTACAATAAATTGATATCCGATGGATCAAATACATCTTTATCCACTGCAATTCGAACCAATTTATCAATACCGGCCCTGGGGTGGCCGACGATTGTCCAAATTGCTTAAAAAGCCATTACCTAAAGAAGGACCAATAGGCGAAGCATGGTTATTGAGTGATCGCGATGACTTTCAGAGCATTATTGCAAATGGACCTTTAAAAGGGCTATCCTTAGGGCAATTGCTCAAGGAATCAAAGGAACAGCTCCTGGGTAAATTTGTCAGAGATTTCGATCGTTTCCCACTTTTATTAAAATTTCTTGATGTGCATGAAATGCTCTCGGTGCAGGTACATCCATCAGAAGCAAATGCTGACCTGTTACCTGCAGGAGAAACAGTCAAATCCGAAGCCTGGGTTGTGCTTGAATCCGGGAACAACAGCCGTATCTATGCCGGATTGAAACCAGGTACTACAAAAGAAAACATAAAGAATGCACTTTCCGAGGGGACAGTTGAACAACACCTGGCAAGCTTCATTCCCAAGAAGGGTGATGGCATCTTCATTCCGGCCGGGACGGTTCACGCCCTGGGTGGTGATGTGGTAGTTTTCGAAATTCAACAGAACAGCGATGTAACTTTCCGCCTTTACGACTGGAACCATATTGATACCAGAACAGGCCATCCAAGAGAACTTCAGATCGATAAAGCACTTGAATGCATTGATTTTAAACAAGGTACAATCAGCCCTGTAATTCCTCAACTCGAAGATAAGATGCCTGCCAGGCGGGAAATGCTTTTTAAATGTGAGCATTTTGGTTTGTGGCGGGTTGAGGCTGAATCAATGTTTATTGCCGGGGTTGCAGAAACTCCCCGCATCCTGGTGTGCTTAACAGGCGAGGGTCAGGTTGAACATGAAGGGTGCAGTTATCCGATCAGGAAAGGTGATGTTATGCTTTTGCCAGCTGTTGTAGGTGCCTGTTTCTGTAAACCGGAAACTGCCATTAGTTTACTGGAGATTTCCTTGCCTGAAAACAAAAAATCATGAAATAGATATGATCGGGCAGGCAAGTGACCCGTAAAAATTAAATAATAACAAATGAAAAAGCTGATAGTATTCGATCTGGACGGAACACTTGCCGAAAGTAAATTATCTATTGACCCCGAAATGGCGACATTGCTCCATGACCTTCTTGGTAATGTCAAAGTAGCAGTTATATCAGTAGCGTTGACTTTGCGTATGTCCCTCAACAACAAGTAGAACAGCCATCGAATAATAGCAGAATACCTTAAAGTATTATGAATGCAAAACAAATATTTAAAAAAGGAGTTGATTATTTGAGCATTAAGACTGAACTTGAAACCTTCGATGAAATCCATGAAGAACTTCAAAAAGCTATAATATTTAAAGGCACTAATCTTTGGATTTTAGTCTTTGCAATAGTAGTAGCTTCTGTTGGCTTAAATATGAACTCTACGGCTGTGGTTATTGGTGCTATGCTTATTTCTCCCCTTATGGGTCCACTAAATGGTATTGGATACAGCATAGCAACTTATAATTTTGTAATTTTCAGGAAAGCCCTGAAACACTTCAGTTTTGCCGTTGTAATTAGTTTACTTGCATCTTCAGCTTATTTTTCATTAACTCCCATTTCGTCAGCTCATTCAGAGTTGTTAGCTCGAACTGAGCCTACAATTTATGATGTTATAATTGCATTATTTGGTGGACTTGCAGGCATTGTTGCTATTAGTAGCAAACAAAAGGGAAATGTTATACCGGGAGTAGCAATTGCAACAGCCTTAATGCCTCCACTGTGCACGGCAGGATACGGACTGGCAACGCATCAGCTTCACTTCTTTTTTGGTGCAATGTATTTATTTACTATCAATACCGTTTTCATTGCAATTGCTTCGATGGCAATCTCAAAAGTATTGAAATTCCCAATCACCAAAAGAGTAGATCAATCAAAAAAGAAAAGAATCAATCGAATAGTTTATTCAATTATTTTCCTTGTATTTATACCAAGCATATATTTGGGATATAACCTGATACAAAAAGAAAAGTTTTTTGAAAATGCCAATATATATATATCGAATGTAAATACTTACGAAGGTAATTATTTATTAAAAAGCGAAATTGATGCAAATAATAGAATAATCTATTTGATCTATGGCGGAACGAGTTTAACTGAAAAACAAAAAGGGTTAATTGTTCAGAAAGCGTCGGATTATAATTTAGAGAACCCTGAAGTAATCATAAAACAAGGACTAGCTTTTGACGGGTTTGATAAGAAAGACAAAAAAGCAATAACACTTAAAGAAAAATTTTATAATATAGATATCGCACTAAAGGCAAAGCAATTGCAATTAGACAGCATTTCAAAAAAACCATATTTAGGAAATGCATTGTTAGCAGAGTTAAGAAAATTTTATCCTCAAATAAAGAATTGTACCTACGCTCAATCCATTCAATTTAGTGACACCACTGATATTCCCGAGAAAATTACATTGGTTGTGTTTCATTCGGTCAAAAATGGGTTGACAAAATCAGATAAGGAAAAAGTGAATGAATGGGTTAAAACAAGGCTAAAGGAAAAAAAAGTAAAGATAATATATGAATGAAATAAGCACAGCAAACATTGCTTTATCGTGCAAAATACAACCTTGGTGCATGCAGGGGTGAATATAAAAAAAATGAAAAAATGAAAAAATTAATCGTTTTTGATCTGGACGGTACACTTGCCGAAAGCAAATCATCTATTGACCCTGAAATGGCGACATTGCTCCATAACCTTCTCGGTATTGTCAAAGTCGCGGTAATTTCAGGTGGTGATTGGCTACAGTTTGAAAAGCAAGTAATATCAAAACTTCCGCATGATGAATGCCTGGATAATTTATCTATCCTTCCTACATGTGGAACAAAGTTCTACCAATACACAACCGATTGGAAAAAGATCTATTCGGAAGATTTCACCACGGATGAAAAAGAGAAAATTATCAGTTCTCTAAAGAAAGTGATCGGAGTGGCAGGATTCAAAGTCGAAAAGGTTTGGGGAGAAGTAATTGAGGATCGTGGAAGCCAGATCACATTTTCAGCATTAGGCCAGCATGCTCCCCTTGATGAAAAGAAAAAATGGGATCCCGATTTTGCCAAACGTAAAAAAATGAGGGAGCACCTTGATAAGTTAATTCCTGAGTTTTCGGTGCGCCTGGGAGGTACCACCTCTGTCGATATTACCAAACCCGGCATCGATAAGGCTTATGGCATTCGAAAGCTCCGCGACATTCTTGGTATTGAAATAGATGAAATGATTTTTATTGGTGATGCAATATTTCCCGGAGGAAATGATTATCCGGTGAAAGAAGCAGGCGTCTTATCCATCAAGGTAAGGGACCCGGATGAGTCGAAACGGGTGATTGAAGCAATCGCGGCCTGTTTAGATGGTGTTTACGAACCAATAGTTAATAAGGAGGAGCCTCGATGAAAGGAATAAAATTACAGCGAATATGTCAGATTATGGAACCCGAACCAGGTAATCCTATGGAGGTTGAAGGTGTACTAAATCCAGCTGCCGTTCGTGGCCCGGATGGAAATCTGTACCTTTTTCCAAGATATGTAGCCAAGGGAAATTATTCGCGCATCGGCATTGCCCGGGTTAAGTTTAATGAAGCAGGCGATCCTGTGGGAGTTGAAAGGCTTGGTATTGCCCTGGAGCCGGAAGCCGAATATGAACTGCGTTCTGACGGCAGCGGAGGATGCGAGGATGCACGGGTCACATTTTTTGAACCTCTAAAACGGTACATAATGACTTATACAGCCCTTTCACCCAAAGGTCCACGGATCGCCATTGCTGAATCGGTTGATTTACTCCACTGGAAACGACTTGGTCTTGCAACCTTTGAGCCCTATAACGGTATCGATTTTGTAAATGTGGACAACAAAGATGCGATCTTCTTTCCTGTTGCCATACCAAATCACAATGGTAAAATGCAAATGGCAATCCTGCACCGGCCTCTTTTTCAGGGAACGCGACCGGAGGAAACGGCATTCCAATCTGTAACAAGGGAAGTAGATATCGAGCATGAAAGCATCTGGATTTCCTATTGTCCGATACCTTTGAATGACTCCGAACCTGATCATATCGGCTTGTTCAATTCCCACTATCGGCTTGCAAGTCCTGTATCACCCTGGGAGCGGCTTAAAATAGGCGGTGGTACTCCACCCATTCTTACCCGGTATGGCTGGCTGATTGTTTACCACGGAGTATGTGAAATAGAGAAACTAATTCATAGCAAAATCCATTTATGCTACTCTGCCGGGATAATGATGCTCTCCAAAGAACACCCTCAGTTCATTCATTATCGTTCAGTTCACCCTGTATTAACACCGGAATTATTAAATGAACGCAGTGGAATAGTCAACAATGTTGTATTCCCCACCGGCATCGATAGACGCGATGACCTTGGCTTACCCAATCGCTTTGATGTTTACTATGGAATGGCAGACAGCCGGATTGGTGTGGCACGACTTGATTTGCCGGACAATCTGCCGGAAGAAGGAGTAGCAGACCCGCCAAATGAAAAAATTTAACCAGTTTGATACTGATAAAGTGGGAATCAGGTAATTTATATCAAAAATCGCGTAATACATATATCGTTAAAATAGAACAACTTAGCCTCTAAATGATTCATAAAAAAGTATTTTAAATAAAAGATAGAAATGAAAATACCTTTTAAAAATATCTATTTAATTCTAAAAAAGGCGCTTAAAGAATGGTGGGCAAAAGATCCGTTTCGCGAAAGTGCCATAATTGCTTACTATGCGATTTTTGCGTTGCCCGGGTTGCTCGTGGTTATTCTGACATCTGCCGGTTATTTTTTTGGAAACGATGCTGTAAATAATCATATAACAGCCCAGTTCACTTCTACAATGGGCGCCGATACTGCTCTGCAGGTTCAGAATATTATTTTGCAGGCCAGCGAAGCAAAAAACTCAGTCCCGGCAACAATTATTGGAATTATTATAATGATTGTGGGCGCCACAACCGTTTTTGCACAGTTTCAAAAATCATTAAATACCATATGGGAAGTTAAGTCTGATGAATCGAAATATGGCATTTGGAGTTTTATCAGGATTCGTTTGTTTTCATTCGGGCTAATCATTACTATTGCGTTTTTACTTATTGTTTCACTTGTTATTTCCGCTTTGCTTTCGGCTTTTGGCAATTGGTTATCGGGTCATTTTTCCGAAACATTTTTTATGGCACTACAGGTGGTTAATATCGTTTTTTCTTTTATGATTCTTACAGTTTTGTTTGCATTGATGTTCAAATTTTTACCCGATGCCAAAATAAAATGGAAACATGTTTGGATTGGTTCAATTGTTACTTCATTTCTGTTTGAAATAGGAAAATTTGGTTTGGGATTATATTTTGGAAAATTAAACCCTGGCGATGGATATGGCGCTGCAGGTTCGATTATTTTAATAATGCTTTGGGTTTCATATTCTTCAATGATTGTATTCTTCGGCGCCGAATTTACCCGAGCCTATGCCGATTTTATTTCGGGCAGGGTTGTTCCAAAAGAAATCGCAAAATCAGATATTCATTTTAACGCCAATTAGTTGTACTCCTGACTTTGTTGATTTCATTTTCGGGAAAATATACGATCAATAATACCAGCCAAATCAAAATCAAGCTGGGTTACACCCCCGGCTTCGTGATTGGTTAAAACTATTTTCACTTTATTATACGAATTGCTCCAATCCGGATGATGGTTTAATTTTTCAGCTTCAAAAGCAATTGCCGTCATAAATGTAAATGCCTCTACAAAAGTTTTGAACTTAAAATCCCTGAAAATGGTATTCTTTTTAAAAGTCCAGTCCCTTAAATTTTCTTTCAGGAATATTGCAACTTCCTGTTCTGTTAATGTTTTCATTGTTATTATTTTTTAAAACTTCGAGATAAATAAAAGGTGATTTATATTAACCTTGCAATTAACAAACAGCGGCAGATAATAAATTGTTCGGGATGAATATTTTTAATATTCAATATTCATTATCGTCTTGCTAAGGAATTAAAATGGTGGCAGGACATTCGGACGCTGTCAGATTTACTTCGAAACGAGACCTTTCAGTGTCGTGAAACCTGGAAGCGTCAAAAAAAAGCACTAACTAAACGAAATTGATTCAATAAAAGATAACTCAGTTGGTGGATTAGTTCCTGCATAAAAAAAATTGCAGCCCGCAAAAGAAAGTGGGAATAATGTAACACATTGTCAAAATTGTGTAAGATTTTCTGAACGAAAACTCACGAACTTTGATAAGGATTAAATCGTTTCATATAATTCAGCAAATAAAAGTCAAATGAACAATTTATTAAGAGGGCTAATTTCGGGATACGGGGCTAAAAAATTAGGTGGTGGCTGTATAGGTACGATTGTGGTTTTTATAATCATCTGGTTTATTCTTGGACAATGTAGTTAGAATTGGGATTTAAGAAAATGAAAAAATGTATTCACTTTCAAACCATTACTGTTAAAGTTGATATAATATGAACCTGTCTTTTCAAAAAATGTTTTACGCCATAGCCACCGTATTTTTGCTGTTTGCAATATTGGTTTTGGCAAAACCCATTCTCATTCCTTTAAGTATTGCTTTGCTTATTTCATTTATATTGTTTCCGTTGGCAAAAAAGTTTGAGTCATGGAGAATTGGTAAAACACTTGCTGCTTTTCTCGCAATTTTCGCTGTGATTATAATTATTGGAGGTGTTATTTTCTTTTTTTCAACACAAATTATCAGCGTATCAAAACAATTCACTCATTTTCAGGATAAAATTATCAGTGCTTTTGCCGATGTCACAGTGTATGTCAACAACAATGTGAGCTTTGTTGAAAACCTGGAAAAGAATGAACTTTTTAACCGGATGAAAGATTGGATTACTGATTCCACAGGATTTTTGATAAGCAAAACCGTTAACAACACAGCAACTTTTCTGGCCGCACTGCTGGCAACCATTGTTTTTACTTTTCTACTTCTTATTTACAGAGATGGATTAACAACGGCATTTCTGGCTTTTTCGCCCGAGGACAAGCGTGAAAGAGTATTAAAAATGTTTAAATCGGTACAGCAGGTCGGCCAAAAATATTTGTTCGGAATGATTATTCTCACCATAGTTATTGGATTGGCCAACAGCATCGGGCTTTTGATTATCGGTATCGACAATCCTTTCCTTTTCGGATTTTTAGGCGCTGCACTGGCCATAATACCATACATTGGTACTACAATGGGAGCTATCATTCCTGTAATTTATGCTTTTGTTTCTTACGATTCAATTTGGACAGCCGTTGCAGTTGCCATTTTATTTTGGGCTGTTCAACTGGTTTCCGATAATTTTCTCACTCCAAGCATTGTGGGGGGCAGTTTAAAAATTAATGCTTTAACTGCCATCCTGAGTTTATTTGTTGGCGCTGCAGTATGGGGACTGGCCGGAATGATTTTATTTTTACCGTTTGCTGCCATGTTAAGAGTGGTTTGCGAAGAGTTCGAAGAACTTAAACCAATTGCGCTAATCATTGGCGAGCAAAATAAAGAAGAGGGCGATAGCCGTAAATTATTTTTAGTTCGGTGGTGGGAAAGAATAAAAAGTAGGTTCACCAAATAATTAATTTTAAAATGACTAATGTGCGAATGATGAAAACTTTTACAAAAGTTGTGTAACGCTTATCTGATCATAACATTATAACGTGCTTTCCATAAATTATAGTAACGTTAAAAACAAATAAAATTAAAAAAGTACTGATTGCATTGGTTTTTAACCATGAGATGATCAATTCGTTTGCAAAGTACTTTGGTTATTTGATGTCTTGCGAACTTCGGATTTATAAAGAAGCCGAGATTGAGATGAAAAAAAAATGGATTTCTGAAGTGTGAATTATGTAACATATTATAAAAATTATATAACACGTAAAAGGTCAATAAACTCAAACTTTGTATTTACAATAGAATTAAAAACATGTTGATTGGAAAACAAAACAGACATATCGAATCCTGGTAAAGTCGTTTCGGTACGTGGAAGTGTAGTTGATATAAGGTTCGATACGCATTTACCGCCGATAAATACTGTGTTGCATACAGGAGATAATAATCAAATCATTATCGAAGTGCAGGAGCAGCGCGATGCCTATCACGTTCGGGGAATTGCGCTAACTCCCACTCAGGGATTGGCGCGTGGTATGGTTGTAGAAACCCATGGGAAAGAACTTACAGTTCCGGTTGGGAAATCAATCATGGGTCGGATGTTCGATGTTTTTGGCAATACCATTGACCATGGAAAGCCATTATCATCTGATCTTGAAAGGCGTAATATACACCAAACGCCACCTACCTTAGCAAAACGGTCAACCAAATCGGAGATTTTTTTAACCGGGATTAAAGCAATTGATGTATTGTTGCCCCTGGAACGTGGTGGAAAAGCTGGTCTTTTTGGAGGTGCCGGCGTAGGTAAAACAGTTTTGCTTACAGAAATGATTCATAATATGGTCGGGCAAAACAAAGGTGTCAGCATGTTTTGTGGCATTGGTGAACGTTGCCGTGAGGGACAGGAACTTTATCATGATATGAAAGCAGCGGGAGTACTCGACAACATGGTTATGATGTTTGGTCAAATGAATGAGCCTCCGGGCGCACGTTTTCGTGTGGGCCATGCAGCTCTGACAATGGCCGAATACTTTCGCGATGATGAGCATCGGGATGTGTTGCTGCTAATCGATAATATTTTTCGTTTCATCCAGGCCGGTATGGAGGTTTCGGGATTAATGGGACAAATGCCTTCACGTTTGGGTTATCAGCCCACCATGGGAACCGAGCTGGCAAAATTAGAGGAACGAATCGCCAATACTGCTGCAGGAGCTATCACTTCTATTCAGGCAGTGTATGTGCCTGCCGACGATTTAACCGACCCTGCTGCGGTGCATACATTTTCCCATCTTTCAGCTTCTATTGTGCTTTCGCGCAAAAAAGCAAGCGAAGGCCTTTATCCTGCTATTGATTTACTGCAATCCAGCTCAAAAATGGCTACACCCGGAATAATCGGAGTGAAACATTATAATCTTGCGCAATCAATAAGACATACACTCGCGCAATACGAAGAACTTAAAGACATTATTGCCATGCTTGGTCTGGAACAATTATCTGTTGATGACCGCAATTTAGTAAACCGTGCCAGGCGTTTGGAACGTTTCCTTACCCAGCCTTTTTTTACAACCGAGCAATTCAGTGGCATGAAAGGGAAAGAGGTTAGTCTGGATGATGCACTTAACGGCTGTGAGCGTATTCTTGCTGATGAGTTCAAAGATTTACCGGAAAGAGCTTTTTATATGATTGGAACCATAGACGAAGCCAAGGAAAAAGGAGATAGCAAGAAAAAAGAGGACAGCAAGAAAGAGGATAGCAAGAAAGAGGACAGCCAAAAAGAGGATAACAAGAAAGAAAATAATAGCGTAAAACAAGTTAAAACTGATACTGAATTAAAAGAAAAGCCTGAAAAGGCCACCGAATTGCAACCTAAATAAAAAAAGCAATGGATTTAAAGATTCTTCTTCCATTTCGGATTTTCGCCGAAATTAAAAATGTCAGCAGCATAGTAGCCGAAACCAGCGAAGGTTCCTTTGGCCTGTTACCGCAAAGGCTCGATTGTGTTGCAGCTTTAGTTCCCTGCATCTTAACTTATAAGACGGATTCAAAAACCATTCATTACTTAGCCGTTGATGAAGGCATCTTGGTAAAAGCAGGAGCACAGGTACTGGTATCGATTCGTAATGCTTTTGGAGGAACTGACCTTGGGAAGCTTCACGAAAGTGTAGATGAAGAGTTTAAGAAACTGGATGATAGTGAAAAAGACATCCGTTCTACTATGGCAAAGATAGAAAGCGGATTCCTTTATAATCTGGAAAAATTTCGAAAAGAATAAAAATGGAATTTGCTGACAAAAATAATCAGAACTTGTTTAGTAAACAGGTCGAAGAAAAAGCCCGTCGCAAACTAAAAGCACAGCATAACGATAAAAAAAGTGTTTGGTTTGGTTTGGGAATGATGGGTTTAGTTGGGTGGACCATAACAGTTCCTACATTGTTTGGAGCAGCATTGGGTATTTGGTTAGACAAAAATCACACCACAACATTTTCGTGGACACTCAGCTTATTGATAATAGGCTTACTGGTTGGTTGTGTTACTGCGTGGCACTGGATTTTAAAAGAACATAAAGAGATGAACCAAAAAGACGAAAAAGATGAATGAAATTTTATTTATGATTTTGGCCTTTATAGCAGGGTTAGCGTTAGGAACACTATTCTTTGGCGGGCTTTGGTTTACTGTAAAAAAAACAGTTACGGCAAAAATACCGGCAATTTGGTTTTTAGGTAGTTTCTTTTTGCGTGTAAGTATTGCATTGCTTGGATTTTATTTTGTTTCCAGTGGAAGTTGGCAACGGCTTCTTATTTGTCTGATAGGCTTTGTTGCAGCCCGCTTCATTGTTATGTATGTTACCAAATCAATAATAGTAAAACAATAAAAAAGGTTTATCATGAAGCTTAGTCCCGACGAAACCATTTTTTGGCAACATGGCTTTTTTACCATTAACCTTACCATTGTTACCACATGGGCTATCATGCTGGTGATGGTAGTAGGTGCTGCATTGATTACACGAAAACTCAAAACAGGCATTCGTATTTTGCGCTGGCAGTGTATTCTCGAGATGCTGGTAACAGGTATAAACAATCAGATTAAAGAAATCGGTTTGAAAAAGCCCGAAGAATATATAGGTTTTATCGGTACTTTATTTCTATTTATATTTATATCTAATGTTTGTATCATATTCCCCTGGTACGAGCCACCAACAGGTTCACTATCCACTACTACAGCGCTGGCTATTTGTGTTTTTATGGCAGTTCCATTTTTTGGAATTGTAAAATCAGGCATTGGAGGCTACCTGAAATCATACCTGAAGCCAACATTTATTATGTTGCCATTTAACCTGATTAGTGAAACTACCCGCACACTCGCATTAGCAGTACGTTTGTTCGGCAATATGATGAGTGGAGGAATGATTGTTGCCATACTCTTAAGTATAACACCCTTTATATTTCCAATTGTTATGAAAGCACTTGGGTTACTTACAGGAGTGGTGCAAGCCTATATCTTCAGTATTCTGGCAACAGTTTATATTGCAGCGGCGGTGCACGACTCCAAAAAATCAGATAAAAAAGAAATAATAACAACTAAATAAAAGGAGGATTAAAAATGGATAATGTATCAATTATTGCAGTGGCATCAATTGTTACTGCCGGATTTTCAACAAGTATAGGATGTATGTTCCCAGCTATGGGTGAAGGGAAGTCAGTATCAACTGCATTAAGCTCAATTGCGCAGCAACCCGATGCAGCACCAACTATTACAAGAACATTGTTTGTAGGTTTGGCAATGATTGAGTCAACAGCCATATACTGTTTTGTGGTTTCGATGATTCTCATTTTCGCTAACCCATTCTGGACTCACATTATAGCAAAGTAATACATACAAAATGCAAATAGACTGGTTTACCGTAATAGCGCAGATACTTAATTTCCTTTTGTTGGTTTGGTTACTTAAGCGGTTTCTGTATAAGCCTGTGCTCAAAGCTATTGACGAACGTGAAGGGAAAATTGCGTCGCAAATAAAGGATGCAGAAGCAAAAGAAAAAACAGCTAAAAAAGAACAGGCCGAATTCAGCAGGAAAAATGAAACTTTCGATAAGCAAAAGAAAGGGCTAATGGACAAAGCTGTAGCTGAAACCAATGAAGAACGCCAAAAGCTCCTTGAAGTTGCACGTAACGATGCTACCGAGTTGCGCACGAAACTGGAAAAATCATTGAAAGAGATGCAGGAAAACCTGAATCGCGACCTTGCAGAAAAAACCCAACATGAAGTTTTCGAAATAGCAAGAAAAACACTTACTGACCTTGCTTCCGTGAGCCTTGAAGAACAATCGGCTAACATCTTTATAAAGCGTATCAATGAACTTAAAAAGGAAGAAAAGAAGCAATTTACAGATGCTTTTAAACCCGGTTCAAACCCGGTTCTTGTGCAAAGTGCGTTCGAGTTACCTAAAAAACAGCAGACTGATATTAAAAACGCAGTAAATGAAATACTTGGCCCGGAAACTAGTTTTCAATTTAAAACCACACCCGGAATAATCAGTGGTATTGAGCTTACTTCCAATGGATATAAAATGGCTTGGAGCATTTCAGAATATCTGAATTCCCTGCAAAAGAGTATCTCCCAAACGAGTAATGAAGAAGCAGAAGCAAAAGCAAAAGAGGAACCAAAAGCTGAAGCGAAAGTTGAACCAAAAGCTGAACCAAAAGCTGAAGCGAAAGAAAAACCTAAGCCAGCACCGAAAGTTAAATCGAAACCGAAACCGAAAGCAACAGTAAAGGCAAAATCAAAACCAAATAAAAAATAACATGCCAGTAAACCAATTTAAAAAAACGATAAATACCACATTCGATGAGTTGGAGAAAGGCAGGAAAAATTACAAGCTCCCTTTTGAACCCCGAGAAGTTGGTTATGTTGTTAGTGTTTCGGCGGGAATTGTCAAAGTTTCGGGTCTTCCTAACGTTGGTTTTGAAGAGCTGTTAAAGTTTCCGGGCGGTTTATTTGGCATTGCCTACAATATTGATATAGATGAAATAGGTGTAATTCTTCTTGGTGAAGATTCTCTTTTGAATGCGGGTGATGAAGTGGAGCGTACAGGCCGGGTAACGGATATACCAGTCGATGATTCTTTAATTGGCAGAGTGATCAACCCATTGGGCGAACCTGTAGATGGTAAAAGTAGGGTTTCATTTAAACAGCGACTGCCGATTGAACGTCCTGCACATGCCATCATGGACCGCGCTACGGTTTCAGTTCCTTTACAAACAGGACTAAAAGTGATTGATGCTCTTATACCTATTGGCCGGGGACAACGTGAATTGATTTTGGGCGACAGGCAGACAGGCAAAACAGCCATTGCCATTGATACTATTCTCAACCAACACGATAAAAATGTGCTGTGTGTTTATTGTGCCATTGGTCAGCGGGCATCGTCTATTGCAAAAGTAATTGCAAACCTCCGGAAAAAAGGGGCGATGGAATATACCATTGTGGTTACAACCGAAGGAAACAATGCGCCAGGCTTAAAATATATAGCTCCTTATGCAGCTACAAGCATTGCTGAATATTTTATGGAGCAAGGCCGCGATGTGCTTATTGTTTATGATGATCTCACTCATCATGCGCGTGCCTACCGCGAACTTTCTCTTTTGCTGAGACGGCCTCCGGGACGTGAAGCATTTCCGGGCGATATTTTTTATATACATTCAAGATTATTGGAACGGTCAACTCACCTAAGCGAAAAACTCAAAGGTGGTTCACTTACAGCCTTGCCAATTATTGAAACAGAAGCTCAAAATATATCAGCATACATACCTACAAATCTTATTTCTATTACCGATGGACAAATTTACCTTTCGCCTAAACTGTTTGAATTAGGAATATTACCGGCGGTTGATGTGGGTAAATCCGTTTCGCGCGTTGGTGGAAAAGCTCAATTACCGGCATATCGTTCTATTACAGGTAACCTGAAACTTGACTACTCTCAGTTTGAGGAATTAGAATCATTTTCTCGTTTCGGCACACGCATGGATGACGCTACAAAAAAAATTATTGAACGTGGTAAGCGAATCCGGATGTGTTTCAAACAACAGGAACTTCAACCCATGTCTGTTCCTGAACAAATAGTGATACTTCTCGCATTGACAAGCGGACTTTTCGACGCGATACCCATTGACAAAATGAAGGAGGCAGAGGCTGTCCTGCAGAAAATGAAAGCTGAACTTTCTGCTGAAATGCTGAAACGCTTAGTATCGGATAAAGAATTGAGCAGTGCCGACCGTGAAACAATTTTGAAAATGGCCGGGAATATACTTGAACCTTTTCAGGTTAAGCCTGAAACAGACCAAAACGATAGCAATAAGTAATGGAAACACAAGCAAGTTTACATAGAAAATTGAACGGCGCCACAGACCTGAAATCGGTGGTCAGGTCAATGAAAGCTATGGCAGCAGCAAATATCGGGCAATACGAGCTGGCTGTTAGTTCACTTGGCGATTATTACCGGGCTGTTGCTTTGGGTATCATTGCCTATTTCAGGCAGGAAAAAATTGATACTTTACCCGAACAAAACTCACCCAAAGGAAACAACGAGAAATCAATTTTTGCTGTTGTTTTTGGTTCAGACCAAGGTTTGGTGGGTCAATTTAACGATTCACTTACCGAATTTGTATCGCAGTCACTCCATGACTTACCGGGTAAAAAAGAAATATGGGCAGTAGGCGAACGTGTTCAATTGCTGCTTTCAGATATGGGTTATAATACCTCACAACTTTACCCGGTTCCTAATTCTGTTAACGCAATTACTCCGCTTATTCAGCAAATTTTAGTAAAAAGTGAAAAAAGTTTTGACAAGGGAAATGCAACTGAAGTTTATATTTTCCATAATAAACCTAAATCAAGGGCTGGTTACGAACCTGTAATTCAACGATTGCTGCCATTGGATGAAAAATGGAGGCAATCGCTTACAGAGCTTCAATGGCCCACAAAACTGATACCGCAGGTTATTGGAGGAATTAGGCCAACCTTATTGGCACTTATTCATGCCTATTTTTTTACTACAATGTTTAAAGCATGCGCTGAGTCATTGGCCAGCGAAAACGCGAGTCGTTTAGCTGCTATGCAACGCGCTGAAAGAAATATAGATGAATTACTGGACGATCTTACCCATAAGTTTCATAGTTTGCGTCAAAGCACAATTGATGAAGAACTGTTTGATGTGGTATCAGGGTATGAAATGCTATCGAAAAGCCATTAACATTAGGCTGGGGCTGATCAGGAGATTCTGAATGAGAATACATAAAAATTAAACACTTATTAAAACAAAAATAAATTATGAAAACAAAAAACAATTAGGCATTTGGATGGATCATTCAATCGCCCATTTAGTTGAATTTAAAGATGATCAAATGGCTGCAAATACGATATTTGCCAAGATCGGAGAACAGGATGGGCCACTTGATAAACGTGATGAAACACTCATACAGAACAAAGAACAAAACGAACTCGCCGATTTTTTTTAGTCGAATAAGCGATGTAATCATCAATTACGATGAAGTACTTCTGTTTGGACCCACCAATGCCAAAACTGAATTGACAAACCAACTAAAAGAAGACCATCATTTTGATGAGATAAAAATCGAAGTAAAAGCAGCAGATAAAATGACAAAAAATCAACTGCAGACTTTTGTCAATGAACACTTTAGTTCTTCTGAATAAATGAACTAAAGTTCAATTTCAATTAAAATAACAGATTATGAATTATTGTAAAAAATTTATTATTGAGCCCGAAAGCATTGTTCAGCTTAAGGACTTTGATCCAGGCTACAAGGGCAAGCATGAAAAGAAAAAATCAGCAAAGCGTGAGATCCCAAAACTGCAACAAAGGATGGACGAAATACAGTATAAGCTTTTTGTTGAACATAAACAGTCATTGTTGATAATTCTTCAGGCTCTTGATGCCGGTGGCAAAGATGGAGTTGTACGGCATGTCATAAGTTCGATGAATCCGCAAGGTTGTAGAGTTATCAGCTTCAAGGAACCAACTGAGGAAGAACTCTCGCATGACTTTTTGTGGCGGATCGAACGTCAGATACCAAAGCCAGGGGAAGTTGTTATTTTCAACAGATCGCAATACGAAGATGTGCTTATTGCTCGTGTTCACAACATAGTTCCAAAAGAAGTCTGGTCGAAACGCTACGAAATGATCAATGAATTCGAGCAAAAGCTTATTTCTAATAATACTCATATTTTAAAATTCTTCCTTCACATCAGCAAGGAGGAACAGCTCGAACGATTCAAAAATCGACTTGATGATCCGGCAAAACAGTGGAAAATAAGTGAAGCAGATTATTCGGAAAGGAAATATTGGGATGTATATGAATCGTCATACGAGGATGTACTCAGTAAATGCAACACCAAAGACTCTCCCTGGTTTATCATACCCTCCGATCATAAATGGTTCCGCGACCTCGCCATAGCGCAAATCATCGTAAAGACAATGGAAAAACTCGACATTGAACTACCGGAACCAACCGTTAATATCGCCGACATCAGGAAAAAATATCATGAGGCGGCCGGAAAGAAGAAAATAAAATGAGAAATATACACAGCTGAATCCGATTCATTAAGTTTTAAAAAACTTTTCAAGATCAAAATTGAATTCAGTTATGAGTAGTTCAGTGGTTTCTTCAAATTGCTACCCAATGGCTGTGGTCGGACTATCTTTGTGCCGGTAAGCCTGCTCAGAATCAGGCGCAGCATCAGCGTAATTTTTTCAATTTCCCGAAGAAGATAATCTTCCTGTCCCATTAGAATTCATTTATATAAAATCACTATTCTCAATTCTTGTTCGACAACTTCCTTAGCCAGTAACATAGAAAAGATGCGCCAAAAAGCCCCAACCAGTTAACCCAGACCGGCATAAAGAAGTCCCCGATTAAAACCTGAATACCGGTTACGATCCTCAAAAGGTGAGGATTGCAACTATCCAGAAAATTGATTCTGCAATACGGAGCCAGAAATTTTTCGAATTCATTTTTTTGAAATTTAACCTTAAAAAGATGCTGAAACTTTAGAATATTAGGTTTCAGGCAGGCTATTGAATACCTGAAATTATATGCATGTGATTCTGAACAATTGAATTAAGCTATACTGGTAATGTCACTTTTCAATATTCAGTATTCATTTTTCACTGTTCACTTTTCACTTATATCCGGCTCCAAATCTGTGAATTATGTAACTTATTAGTTTAATTATGTAACGCTCCGATCTTTAAATGAGTTGAAATTTGCATACAGTTAAATAATTCACTATTAAAAGTTTATAAAGATGAATACCAAACTATTACATGAAATCACGGATGATCAGTTTACTGAACTGAGCCAGCAATCAATCGCATTGGAAGAAACCGAGTTTCTCTATTCGGAAAGTTTGAATGAGCGTGTGTTTAAAAGACTTCAGGTAAAACTTGGCAAAACAGCATCAGAAATGGAGCAGGTTGTCGCTTCACTTTTTTTATCGCTTTAACAAAGCGGTAATCCGTGCAAACTATGTACAAGAGTTTTTCTGAAATAGGAATCTTAACAAGACACGATGTAATTTTCAATATTTATTTCATACATCGTTGAATGCAACGGTATCCGTAGTCGCCGACTATGGATAGCATTAATAGTTAGGAACACTCAGGACATCAGGGTTTTGACTTATACTGTATTTCAGCAATGGCGGAGTTTTTGAAACTAATGAGCGGGGAAAGTATCCACCAAATCAGTGAACCTGCCAACGCAAATGCCACCGGCAGAATTGTGCTGTAAGAAGTTTTTGTTTTATCCTAAGCTTGAAACATTAAATGATGTGTA
Source organism: Bacteroidales bacterium (assembly GCA_038250985.1). GTDB lineage: Bacteria > Bacteroidota > Bacteroidia > Bacteroidales > UBA4417 > UBA4417. Next base: position 2,865 of record JBBSBT010000002.1, on the reverse strand, counting down.
TGATCTATAATTCAATTAATATTTGTTATTGACAATGGTTTTCGCTCAAATGCCTGCCTGGTTCAGCTTCAACATAAAGCTTTCTTGATTTGCATCAATTCAGTTATTGATATTCAACAATAGGGATGCAAAAACTAAGTACAATCTTGAACCCCTTAAAATTGTGATTTTAAGACCTGTTTTTTTATGGATATTTGGTATATCATTTTAGTGCTTTTAGTAACTGCCAGGCTTTTTAGTGAACTGGCAAGGCGCTTTAATATGCCACCCCTTGCAGGAGAATTAATTGCCGGAATTATTCTAGGACTTATCTTCAATACATGGTCGGGCAATTTCCCAGAGCTATCAAATCTTCACGACAATGAAGTTTTTACTGCCATTACCGAGTTTGGTATGTTTTTTTTAATGCTTTACGCAGGTGTGGAGCTAAATTTTAAAAGTTTAAAAGAAGCATCAGGAAATGCAGTTTGGGTTGCCCTTGGCGGGATGATTTTACCTCTGGCATTGGGGATGGTTTTAGGCTGGTTTACCCTCCCTGATTCGGAATTAAAAACAGCACAGCTTTTCTTTATCGGTGTGGCTTTGTCCATAACGGCAGTTCCGGTAGCTATTCAGGCATTAAGGGACATAAATTTGTTGAATTCAAAAGAAGGGCAAACAATTGTGTCAGCTGCAGTAATTGACGATGTGATTAGTCTTCTCCTGCTTGCAGTGCTGACAGCCTTTTTAAAAACCGGTGAGATGCCGGGATGGGATGGTATACTCATTTTAGTTGGTAAAATCATTTTGTTTTTTGCTATTACGATTTCGCTAGGATTGTTTGCTTTACCTTATTTACAAAGTCATGTTTCAAAGAAAATTAAAATCGAAGAGTCTGAGGTTAGTTTTTTACTGATTATTGCTTTTAGTTTTGCTGTGCTGGCCGAAGCTTTGGATCTGCATTTTATAATGGGAGCCTTTATAGCCGGATTATTTTTTACAAAAAGAAAAATTAAGACATCGGTTTATCTGGATGTTAAAAATAAAATAGGTGCAATAACCACAGGATTTTTAGCGCCCATCTTCTTTGCATCAATTGGTTTAAGTCTTGAATTATCGGCTTTCGTTAACATTCCTGTATTCGTACTTGCACTAATTTTAATTGCCTCAATAGGTAAAATACTTGGTGCAGGTATCCCTGCCAAATTATCAGGACTTTCAATGCGCCAATCGTTAATTGTTGGAAATGCCATGAACGCGCGTGGAGCTGTTGAACTAATCATTGCCGATATTGCCTTGAGAGCAGGTTTGTTTAAAATACCAGGCAATTCTGAACTCGTTCAAAATTTGTTTTCAGCAGTAGTGATTATGGCTATTGTTACAACTTTAATCACACCTTTTGTCCTTAAAAGGATTGGAAAGTAAGTGTGTTTTTTCATATTCAGACTTCTGAGAGTGGCATCCGGCTATTTACGAAATGATTATTCAAGTCAGGATTAAATAAAATAAAAAAAATATGTCAAAAAAAGTAGCACATCAATTGGTGGAAATGCTCGTTCAGGCTGGTGTTAAATGTATTTATTCAGTTACAGGCGACAGTCTTAATGAATTGAAAGGCTTAGTAATTAAATAAATTTCAATTTTGAAAATTTTGCATTATTAAATATCAACATAAAGATTCATGGAGAAGAAGGCATTGCATTAAAAGCGCAACAAGCACTGTTTCATCGTGCAAACTGCAATCGGGCTGCACGTCGTGGGGGATACAATGCAGCGATGGAAAGGATATAAACGCATATGACCTGTAATTTTAATTCATACTGAATTTTAATGATTATACGATTTTCACCAAAAGCAAAAGTGTAATGATTAGGCACATTAAACATCAAATTACTCTTAAAAATGTGTGAATGATGTAAACTTTATCCAAAATTGTGTAACACTTAAAATATTAATTATCACATATATTGTATAATAATCTAAAATTTAAAACAATGAAAAAGTTAGTAATTATCGCAACAGCCCTCCTTTTTATGGCAGGGTACACGGCAAACGCCCAAACGGGCCATGACCACGACAACAAACAAGATCAAAAACAAGGCATGATGATGCAAAAAAGCGATGGAATGATGCAAGGCGGCGGAATGATGCAGGGCATGATGAACAACGGAAAATGCCCCATGTGCGGCCAAATGATGAATCAGGATATGCCCATGAAAAAGTACGGGATGATGGTAAACCGCCTGCCCGACATGCAGCAACAGTTATCACTGAACGATAAGCAGGTGGAACAACTGTATGACTTGCAAGCTGAGTTTAAAAAACAACAAATTGATTTTCAATCGGAGTTGCGAAAAAAGCAAATGAAGTTGAAAAACCTGCTGGATGATATGGCACCTGCAAGCCAGGTTGAAAAACAAATGAAGGATTGTGCCGACACCAAAATAAGAATGAAAGTAGCCGCTTACGAAACGGCCGGCAAAATGAAAGCCGTGTTGAACAACGACCAAAAGGAACAGTTGAAAAACATGATGAAGCAACAGGACGGAATGATGCAGGGACAAGGAGGCATGATGAACCAGGGTCAGGGAGGAATGATGCAAAACCAGAATAACAAGTAAAAATAAAGGAGTACATTATGATGAACGGATTTGGAGGACACGGATGGGGCTTTGGAATGGGAATGGGATGGGGCTGGATAATCGGCCTTATCGTTCTGGTTGCAGTTATTTGGCTTATAGTTAAAGTTGTGAATCAAAACAGCCATGTTAATTTGCCGGATAACAAGTCTCCACTGGATATTTTAAAAGCCCGATATGCCAGCGGGGAGATCAGTAAAGAAGAATATGAAGGAAAAAAACGGGACATTTTATAAATTATTCATGA
>JBBSBT010000001.1:0-27228 GCA_038250985.1 Bacteroidales bacterium | reverse complement strand
ATTTGTGCCACCAATCTGATATTTTGCCGTCTTACTACTTGTGAGACAGCCAAAGCACGAATAGAGCAATATAGTCAAACGTAAACTGTAATGCATTGATATATAATTTCCAAAGGACGAAAATCTTTTATTGCCACTAACTTATTTATACCTGCGCCTGCAGTCCCGAAATATACTCAAATTATGGACTTCTGAGGTGGATTGCTGCAAGAGGAAGAAATCTCCCGGTGCAAAAAAAATTATCTTCAAACTTCATTTGGTTCACCGTGTCATACTCCTGAATGCACTCGCATTTTATATGTAGAAAAATATGGCCCACTTCTTAATCGATTTACTCTTTCGGGGCTTCGTCATTCGTTTACTTTCGTTCAGCTCATACCAGTCATAATTCAGCCATTACGCCAAAAGAGAAATTTACAACAGCGTCATGAGACGTTGTGGCTTCTTTCCCCTGGTCGTTAGCGGTCTACAATTATTTTTTGTGTTGCTGTTCCTCGTTTTGTCTTTATGTAAATAATGTAAACTCCGTTGTTGTCAAGTTGCAGGTTTGTTGTCTTTTGCGTTGCTTGTGTTTTAAGGATGGGGTGACCCAGTAAGTCCGTAACGATTATTTCCGCATTATCATCCTGAAGTGAAATCGTAAATTGTCCACTGTTCGGATTGGGAAAGACGGAAACGGTATTATCATCAATGATTTCCTGGGACCCTGTGATATCCGCACAACCATCAGGGAAGTAGGTGTCGATAATGGTTTGCAATGCAACTACTGCTGAGTCTCCATGTAAATGATTATAACGAGGAAGCCAAACGTTATACCAACCATTTTCATAATCCGGATTACCACCGGGAGGTACAGGGCCATTAAAGTAAATCTGAGCTTGCTGGCTAAATTGAGCGCTGTCCATTGGAATAATGGATTGATAATGCGCCAGGCGATTACAAATGAGAGGCGAGGGCTGTAAATTATTGTTTTCTATTGCCTGAGCAAGTGCAACCGGATCCTGCGGATGCACACCCCAGAAATGAATTAATGGACGCAAGTCTACACCCGCTGCAATTGATAATTTCAGTATACGATCATCAATTTTTCCCAGAGGTCCCGGGGGCACTCCATTAATGTAATCGAGATTTACCTGATGGTAATAATTCTCAAGTGCTTCCCAGCCAAATAGTGCAGCGATTTCAACATATTTAGCATACCCACGGTGCTGATACCGGACTTCATTTATAGTTGAATCGGAAATATCCATGGGGTTCCCGATGCGGAAATTATGCGTAATCATCCAGTTAATTGCCGACTGATCACGACCGCGCCAATACTCATTGTCAAACGACATACCAAAGGCGCTGTCGATGCCCATACCATATAACTCATTATAGATTGCTGCGGAGAGTAGATTCACAATGGCTTCTTCTTCACCCGGAAATTTTTCCATGGATTGGGCGTGTCCAAGTTCGTGGAACTCAGATTCCCACATATGTGCGGCTCCCGGTACTAAAAACCACATTTGACTATTCCCATCTTGCGCATCATATGGGCTGTAGGGATTATTAATCTGAGGAAATCCAATACCATACGCACCATGCAAAATTTGAACGTCCAGCATAACATATAGAACTGGATTATTGCGAAGCAGAGGATACCCCAATAAATTTGAAACCACATCCATGCGTGCATCCCAGTCGGCCATCAGCGTCACAGGGTCGCTATAGTTGTATATATAATTTGATGGCACTTGCATCATGAATTTTTCAGATTCAAAATCTGCCCAGGGTGCCGGATTTTGCCTTTGGACATTTCGCCATTCGCTTAAGGTGGTCTGATCAAAACTTTTTGCCGAAAAGAACGGTGCCGGAACGACATTGGTTAATTCAATCTGTTGCAAACCCGCAGAAGCCTGGTAAGGAGTAATAATATAAATTCCTCCTCCAAAAGGATTTGCGATAAGGGTTACAGAATCTGTGATGTCGTACGTATTAGAAATTCCGAAAAACCTCTGAACAGTGGGATGTATAGTGTTATTCATGAGGGGGTGTGCACCTACAAGTATTTTATATCCTGCATTCACCATGACATTTGGCACCGTAACTTTTCCAATCGAACCGGGAGACAGGTAATAACCAGTAGGTCTTCTTGCAGGGGTTGTAGACCATGCTGTAGGCTTCCCCCAATCGGTCGGCATCGACGCATTGACAGTTGCATTGAATACCTGAGTGGAGTCAACGGGTAATGGACAGGCACCGGGAAAATAATTGGAAGTCAGATATTTTCTGCCTTGTAAGAAGGTACGGTATTTCGATATTTTGTTTTTGACATAGAGGACATTGAACAATTCCTGCTGGATGGTAAAAATCGCGCGGTCATATTCAAAGCCATCAAGGGCTCCCGGCGCGTTTGGGAAACCACCCGTAGTCGTGGCATTTAAAAAAACAGGACCCGAATTGGCCTCATAACAATTTATAAGATCAAAGGCTGTTGTAATGACCGGAAGATCATCGGCGATATAAAAATGGTTTTGAAGAATGTCAGCGGATAAAGAATTGATTTGAGCCGCAGAAAGCAGGGTAGCGTTATTGCAATGCTCCATCAACTGCTGTAAATCGTTGATCAGGATTGCGCTGATTTCACCTGGTGGGTAATTAAAAGTAGTTGTTTCACTGAAACCAAATTTACCACCTGATGCAACTAAATTGCCATCAACATAAACGTTGTAAGAGCCATCCCCAAAACCACCGCAACATATTCCATCCCCATATAAATCATAAATGGTAAAATAAAGCAAGTTGCCTGTGGGATAGCAAATCGTATCATTATTGGTCGTGCCGCTTGCAATAATAATGTTTGACGAATCTTTTATATCCCAACTGGTTTCATTCGGGTAAGTATCAGGAATAATATTGACAATGATCTGTGAGTTACCTATAGGGCACTGTGCCTGTACATATTGTGACGCATTCATTAAGATGCTGGCACATACGAGTATAATTGAAGAAACTATTTTCATGCGTTTTTTTTATTTTGTTATTTTCTCATTATTGAGCCCAGTGTTCCTGTTCGCAATTCCTTATGATTTGGAACAGGAATAGTCGTAGTGGAACCTTATATTTGTTTTTGCATGATGATATGACTTCCGCGCTGTCATATTTGAATGAAACCATGCTTCATTAAAATCAAACAAACTTCTTTCCCGGATAGGGGTTTCATTATATAGCCACCTGGACACGAGTGATCAGCACTTCTTCATGAAATCTTCTTGATATCTCTTCTTCTGAAGCTGTTTCATAGAAAAGTTCAAGAGCTTCAATGAGATTTGAGCGGGCTTCCTCAATGGTATCACCTTGGCTTGCTACATCAAGTTCAGCACAAAGCGCGACATAACCATCGCCTTCTCGCTCTATAATTGGCGTAAGCTCTTTAATTGTTTTCATTCTCTGTGAAGTTAAGACTTTCCTGTGATACATCACACTTTTGTTGCCTAGACAGAGTCATCGTTGATAAAACCAACAAGCGAAATAATTTTCTGCAAGTGCATACTTCTTGTCCTGCAACACTATCGAACACCGCATCTTTATAAACCAGCGGATCTGAATGGTTGTTCGAACAATTGGGAATACATTATTGCGTGGTATTCCTGGTCTTCAGGATGAGCGACGGTCTAGAAAGTATGCCACAAAAGAAACGATTGCACCTCCAAAGCACATACCTGTGCCGATGAGGCGCACAACATCTACCCCTCGAATGTTCGCCCAAGCGGGGCTACTTAGCATGGCTAAAAGGTTCATGACCCCAAAGAAAGTAAGCACGAAGAAAATGCGAGGAACCCTGCGTTGATTGTTCATCGATTGTCCTTTTAATTGTTCATCTGATTCGAGATTTATCATAAAATATAGCTTTGGTTGCGCCTAACGTTCGAGTATTGCTGCAGTTGGGGAATTGACCAACTGTCTGCCCGGAACTGAAGCTAAATTAATAAACAAAAGCCGAAGTTAACCTACAAAAGCTCAACAGAATTCCGTCCGCCGAAACCAAAGCTTGGATATGTACAGCTGATGAATGTTCTTCCGTCAAGCCCCAATTGCAGCAATACTTTTGTTGTGTGTTCGGCTTTAGTGTATAATGTATAAAAAGAGATAAGTCAATCCCTATAATTTAATGCAGGCTTTCTGTCACCTAATAATGCCTTGTATTGATAGTCGCCTTTCATTTTCTTAAACTCCTCTTTTGCTTTGATAATAAGTGCAGGATTTAAAAATAGGTCAATAGCGGTATATGCAATTGTTTTGGCAGCGACCATCATTCCTTTCATGCCAATATCATTGCCGCCGCAGGCAACCGCCTGCCAGCTATGTGCTGAGGTACCTGGTACCCACGTTGCAGCTTCTAATCCAACAGTTGGTACTGTATAGCTTACATCACCAACATCAGTTGACCCTTGATTTTTTTCATAATGTAATGGCTTTACAAAAGCTGCAGAATCTAAGGAAGATACATTGCCCAAAAATGTTGTCTGAAGCTGTTTGCCAAATTTTACTTCATCAGCAGTATAAGTTACTCCACCCACTTTCTCTAAATTAGCTTGCATAACATCAGCTAGTGTTTTATTAATTAGTAAGTCATGCGAGCCACTGATAATTTCATATTCCATTTTTGTTTCCGTACCCAAAGCAGCACCTTCAGCAGCTTTTACCACTCTTTTAAATAAGCTGTCTACCATGGCTCTATCAGGATTTCTTACATAGTAAAAAACTTCTGAAAAGTCAGGAACAACATTTGGGGCTTTTCCTCCATTAGTAATTACATAATGAATACGTGATTCCTGTGGAATATGCTCACGCATCATATTTACCATATAATCCATGCTCTCAACAGCATCTAAAGCTGAGCGTCCTTTGTCAGGAGCAGCCGCAGCATGAGCAGAGATACCGTAAAATCTAAACTTAGCAGTTTTAATAGCCAAAGAACTTGTATAAGTAACAGCATTATGTTCATCCGGATGCCAATGCAAAACTACATCTACATTATTAAATAAACCTTCCCTTACCATATACACTTTTCCATCACCACCTTCTTCTGCAGGGCATCCATATACTTTTATAGTGCCTATAATTTTGCCTTCTTCTATTAATTTTTTAATCGCTATACCCGAAGCAACAGAACCTGTTCCAAATAAATTATGCCCGCAGGCATGACCATTACTTTTATTAGCTATAGGTGTTTTAGTGTAAGAACTGTCTTGCGAAAAGCCAGGCAGTGCATCAAACTCAGCAAGTATCCCTATTACGGGCTTCCCGGTTCCGTAAGTTGCTACGAATGCGGTAGGCATACCGGCAACACCAGCTTCCACATTAAATCCATTTTCCTTTAGCGTATTTTGTAATAATAATGAACTTTTATTTTCTTTAAAACCAGCTTCAGCATAATCCCAAATGCTTACTGCAATTGTTTTATACTTTCCGTAATTGGATTGAAGATAATTTGCCGCTTCATTTTTTAAAGGATTTAGTGTTTTATCAAGCGCACTTTTTTGTGCCATGCATTCGCACCCGAATAATAGCGATAAAATAGAGAGATGAAGTATTTTCATTTTTTTTTTGAATGTGAACAATTTAGTTTATAAAGTTAATGGAGTACCCGATTAATGAAAGTGTCAATCAAGCTGACACACAACTCGTTTATACCTGCACCTGCAGTCCCGAAATATACTCAAATTATGAACTTCTGAGGTGGATTGCTGCAAGAGTAAGAAATCTCCAGGTTCAAAAATATTCTTCAAACTTCATTTGGAGCACACCAAATTACTCTTGAATACATACGCATTCCTTAGGTAGAAAGATATGGCCTTCTCCGTCACAAAATCCGGAGTAGCCATTTGGACCCATGAGAGAAAACAGATTCACGTTTTTTCAAAATTCAATAAATCCGAAGCCAGGGTTAAAGAGAACCTTTCCGTTCATGTTCATCAATCCCGAGATGCTATAGTCTGAGATCACGACATAGAATTTGTCATCCTTCTCATCGTCATCGAAGTCTGAAAGGAGCGCCGTTAGTTTTGTGTAGACACACTCAAGAATTAAACGGCATGCTGAACTTAGAATTCAACTTCCATTTTGACTTTTAGTTCAGTGAGTCAATCAGAACCCACTGAACTTGCCGGAGTCAACAGTGCTTTCACCTGCGCAAGTTCAGATTCTATATCGTCCAATCTTTTCAATTTGGTTTTACAGTAATCAAGATCAGCTTTGAGCTTGTCATTTTCATCACTGAGTTCCTGCATCGATTTTATCATGGGCGCGATCAAATCATTATAACGCACCGACATATACCCATCCCCGTTATGATTCACCATCCCCGATTGTTTTGCATCATGAAGCTCCAAAGCTGTCAATAAGTCCTGGGCAATAATGCCCATTTCCAGATCCGGATCTGGATTGTTGATGCGATGATATTGTACGGGGTTCAGATCATTGACAAAGTCCAGTCCAAGCCGTACAGGGACAATATCTTCTTTCAAACGCCGGTCGGAAGAAGACGTGAATGGAACCTGTCCTTCGATGACCGTTACATTTTCATTCCCAATTCTTACTTTATTGGAGGCATCGACCATTGCTTTGTATCCAATAGCTGTGGCATTGATTAGGTTATCGGATGCAACATCGGCGCCATTTCCCAGACCTGTGTTACCGGTTCCGGTAGCGTTGGACCAGAGCGAACTATCGCCTATGGCGGTATTTCGATTTCCTGAGGAGTTGTTATAAAGCGAATGAAATCCGTGGGCTGTGTTTTCTATTCCGGTCGTATCATTAAAGAGTGCATATCCTCCGGTAGCCGTATTCTCTGACCCCGTTGTATTGGCATATAGCGCTCCACTTCCAACTGCCGTATTCAGATTGCCTTCGGTGTTAGCGAAAAGGGCCCCGGCTCCTGTACCTGTATTTTCATTTCCTGTCGTGGAATTATAAAGTACCCAGAGGCCGGTAGCTGTGTTTTGATAGCCTGTCGTATTGGCGTAAAGGGCTTGGCTTCCGAAAGCCGTGTTGTGGAATCCCTCTGTGTTTGCATTGAGGGCCCGGCTTCCTGCCGCGGTGTTGCGATATCCTGTCGTGTTGGCGTATAGTGCTTTTGACCCTAACGCTGTATTTGATATGGCATGGTAAGTTTCTGTTGCGCCAAAGCCGTTATGATAAAGCGCTGAATCCCCCACAGCCACAAGATTATTTCGATCCGTATTTTGGAATAATGCAAACGTACCTATACCTACATTGGACCTGCCTGTGGTGTTGGCGTAAAGCGCAGCTGATCCATTGGCTGTGTTATAATTTCCTGTAGTGTTCAAAACAAGTGCATTAATTCCACTTGCTGTGTTTGCAATTCCAGTGGTGTTGGATTGAAGTGAACCGGTTCCAATCGCAGTGTTTACATATCCCGTGGTATTGTTATAAAGTGCATTGAATCCGGTTGCGGTATTGTAGTATCCCGTGGTGTCCGAAAAAAGGGCAGCTTCTCCTATTGCAGTATTGCCATATCCTGTGGTGTTGTTTAGAAGAGTGAATTTTCCTGTTGCTGTATTGTTGAACCCGGATGTGTTGTTATAAAGTGCTAAGTTACCATTGGCGGTGTTATTATATCCTGTGATGTTATACTCAAGGGTGCCTACTCCGGTTGCGGTGTTTGCGGATCCTGTAGTGTTGGCTAAAAGGGCGCCTGTTCCGGTTGCGGTATTATTGTATCCTGTAGTGTTGTACCAAAGGGCGCCTGCTCCGATTGCGGTGTTTTGAGTTCCTGTGCTATTATTTTGCAGGGCAGCTACGCCAACACCGGTGTTGTAATATCCAGTGGTGTTGTACCTGCCTGCATCATGGCCGACAAACGTATTCTCATTGCCGCCCAGGTCATTCATGCCCGCATTAATCCCGATAAAGACAGAAGAATCACCAATGGCTTTGAGGATCTCCAGGCGTCCTTCAATTCGCTGGTTGCCCACGAGATGCAGTGGTGCACTGGGAGAGGAAGTCCCGATGCCTACCATTTTTGTTGTTGATGTTGTATCCGCCACAAGGGTCCAACCGGTTTCTTTTGTCAGCGAAGAGACATCCCTGACAGCCAGTGTGCCATCGGCAAGCCGCACCACGACGCTGTCTGCTGAATTGACTTTATCCATGTTGTCAATACGCATTTGGCCAGCCACTTCAACATGTTGAGCCATCATTGCAGAGGCATAACAAAGGATCATGAGGGTGATAAATAGAGATTTCATTTTTCTTTTTTAAGTAAGGGAAGGTGAGTGGGTGGTAGTCCTAAAATAACTAAGGATAACAATGATACGTGATATCCCTGGTTTGGGTTGTTTCAATGACGGTTTTTGGTTATCGTAGAACAGACAACCATATCGCCCGATCCATTTGACTAGAGATCGCATTGGTGAGGCGGCGACGTTACCGTATTCGTTTACAACTTCGTGTAGGGCTAACGGTTTGCATCTTGGCGAAGGTGGCGATTTTTAGCACCAATGTTGATGCGAAGAACCAAATTGTGATTAACCACAAAGGTGTCTACTGAGCGCTGAACCGCCGCTTTTGCCAAATGCCTGTTAGCTGCTGGCGTTGTTCTAAGTAGTTATTTCCATATTGGGATTTTAATAAAACTGTCGTTGTGCCACTTAATTTGCAAGGGCTCATTCGCATCATTAATTGTTTCGTCATTGGGGTCTTTGCCTGAACCATAATTTATAATTTCAAATGGATGCTTGTTGATATTTAAAAGTATTGCCAATTTACTCCCCTTGCTGATTTTCTTGCTGATAAGACGTGTATTCGTAAATGGAATAAATTCTTTTTGGTTAGGTTTTAGTAATTGTCTTTTACTATTGTCTTTGGCGTAACTGGCACGACCAATGTAACGGGTTAGAAAAAAATATTTACCGTTTGGCATCAATTCGTATAAAGCCATCGAAACGTCCATATCTTTTTTGTTGATGGTTGCATACAAATTACCAGTAAACGAACCATTAATTGAAAACTCCTTGTCAAATGGCTTAGTCGTAAAAACCAAACCATTACTGGCATCTAACGTGTCAAAAACAATTGTTGGTGTAAAATAATTGTTTTGGGTTTCTCTGTCCTTAAAGTCTAGTGTCTGCTTTACAAATTGGTTGTCAATTGGCTTTTTATCATCAAGAGTAAAATTGTTGTTTAGATAAAATTTCAAAGTGTCATTATTCATTTTGTCTAAAGAAGCAGTGTGTTTCCATTTGTTAGTTCCCATCACTTCATAATTCACTTTGCCTTTTAGTAAGTCGGGCTTTTTGCCGTCTTTTAAAATCCAATCTATCCACTGAAAAGCCAAGTTTTCCATACTAATATTCGCAACACTGTCAATGTCGTAGCCCATTAAGTTTGGCGATGCTTTTCTTTGTCCGCCCCAATGGTCATAAGGTCCAATAACAAAATAATGATTTCCCTTTTTGTTGTATTTAGTATGCAATTTGAAATACTGAATTGCTCCAATTTGCGAACCGTCATAGTAGCCCGTTGTTGTTAAAATTGGAATATTGATTTTTGCATATTCATTTGGTGTTGGCACTAATGATTGCCAATAATTATCATAAGCTGGGTGGTTAAGCCACTTTTGAAAAATGGGATTTGGTTGCCCGCCCAAGCTATCCAAACTACGAAAAGAAGTGCCTTTTTCAAACCAATCAAAAACCAAACCTCTATTATAAGGTTTGTTTTTATAAATATTGTCGTTAGCCCAACTTAAAATACTTCCATAAGGAACGTTGTTTTCCATTGGTGCGTCAAATCCTGGCATCACCGCTACCTGCGGAACAATAGTTTTCAATGCTGGGTGCAAATATTTAGCCGTTGCCCACTGCGAAAAACCTGTATAACTCCCACCATACATTGCAACTTTTCCATTGCACCATGTCTGTTTACTTATCCAATCAATAATATCGTAAATATCATTTCCTTCATGTTCGTATGGTGCATAATCTTTTAGATTTGTCCGAATGCCACGAGCATAAGCCACTACGCCAACATAATCTCTATCTGCAGACTTTTTCCCAAGAATGTCGTCACCTGCGCCTTGATAGTAAGTCGTGTAGAAAAGAATAACTGGTAAAGGTTGAATATTTGCTTTTTTTCGAACAATGATAGCGGAAATATTTACTCCGCTTTTAGTCGGAATGCAAATGCTGTCTTGAATAGAATAAATACTGTCAGCAAGTTTTGTTTGTTGAGCCGATGCGGTAAAAGCTGTCGGAAGAAAGAAAATAAATTTTAAAATATGTCGCATTTCTATTGTTATATATTTCTGTTCAAATTCACAGGGTCGTTTTTACGCTTGTAGCTAACTAGTTTATACCTGCACCTGCAGTCCCCGAAATATACTCAAATTATGGACGTCTGAGGTGGATTGCTGCAAGAGGAAGAGATCTTCAGGTGCAACAATTTTTTTCAAATTTAATTTGGATCATACCACCTTACTCCTGTATGCACCCACATTCCTTAGGTAGAAAAATATGGCCCTCGCCGTCACAAAACCCGGAGTAGCCATTTGTACCCATGAGGGAAAAGAGATTCACGTTTTTTCTAAATTCAATAAATCCGATGCCGGGTTTTCCTGATGAGACACAGCCCGTAATCCGGTAACGGCTGTAGTTGGTCACAAATGAAAATGTAACCATCTGCTTTTCTCAATCGTTTTGTTCTTTCGGGACTTCGTCATGGGTTATCTTTTGATCAACGACCGCCACTTTTGCCAAACCGCTGCTAGACGTATGTGCTTTTTCTTTTGTGGTTACAGTTTACTTAAAAACAAAAAAGTTCCTTGTTGGCAAACAAGAAACTTTCGAAATTATTTTTGATTTGTCTTATGGGTTTATAACTGTGTAATGCTCTTGTCGAACACTACTAAAATCTAAAGCGTTCATCATCGCCTGGCCATTTGGGTCTTTTTGAAAAATAGGTGTCCAGGCATCACCAGCTTCTTTACGCGTCCAGCATATTCTGAAATGCCAAAAACCATCTGTGTCTTTTCCAAACTCGCGGCTTATGAAACCGTCCTGTTGATTAATGATGCCTTTGCGAATGTTTCGTTCAATTTCTATGAATTGCTCGTCAGTTACGCCTTCTTTGAGTTTCATTTTTCCTGTTTCTACGTACATTGATTTTACTTCCATATTATTTGATTTATTTGATTGTTTGTTCGTTTGCGCTGTCGCAATACTGGTGATTGCGAACATTGCTATTACAGCTCCAATAAATTTTAAGTATCTCATATATTTGATTTTAGATTTGTTTGTTATAGAATTCCATTCTCATAGTTGAGAACTCAATCATCGAAGCGTAATTCCTAAAACTTTGATGTAATTCTTGTTTTAATGAGGCTAAGAAAATTTCCAAATTTTCTTTGTTATCAAAGCGGAGTATAATAACCCATTCGTTATTTGAATTTTTAAAAAGTTCTCTGCTGATATATCCCTTGGCATGCCTGATAATTCCTGCTCTTACTTCCTTTTCTGCTTCAAGAAATTGTTCTGCGGAAAAACCTTCTTTTAGTTTGAACCTGGCAATTTCTGTATATTCCATTTTAATTTCTTTTTGATTGGTAATTTGAGCATTTGAATTGATAATAAATGCAATGCAAAAAAAAACTTATAGCTAATAGTTTATTCATTTTTTGTCATTGATTTCAGCTGCCAATTCCATGGCCAATTGCTCTACTCTGTGCTTAAAAACCAGCACACACAATACCAAAACAACAAAGCAAATAATCACGTTAGAAATTTGACCTGAAATAATGGTAGTTACTATTGCGCCAATCATAATCAATGCCATTTCCAAAGATGCGGGCATACGCAACTGACGAGTGAAAAGTGCGATGCCACCCAATACTTGCGCAACGCCAACGAAGTACATAAACCACAATGGAAAATGCCATATTTCTGTAAACTCTTTTGTCAAATCTGCCTGACCAATTAATTTGGTAATTCCAAAAATTAAGTGTGCGACACCTAAAACGTAAGCAATGATTTTGAATTTTTTATCTCCAGGTTTGGGTTCTAATGCTTTGCTCATCGATTTAAGATTTTAATTGTTTCATAGCTGTTCCCCAATCTTCTAAATGGTGAACAGATTTTAATTGTCCGTTATCAATGGAATGAAAATCAATGGACATAATTTCAAATGATTTAGTGCCGTCAGTAGGTAAGCCCATAAAGTCGCCGTTGGGTGTGCCACTTACTTTGCTACGAACAACAAATTTGTTGCCTTCGTTTATCATTTCTTGCGGTTCCCATTTAAGGTCTGGAATAAGATTCCAAAAATGTTCTACTTGTCCAATCAAGGCAGGTTTTCCTTTGCTGTCAACCGAACCTGATGAAATAAAATCATCGGCTAACACTTCGGTTAGTATTGCTGTTGGTGTTGTTTCTGTGTTTACGGTTAGTGCTTTTCTGTAAAAGGCAGTTAACGCTTCTCTGTTTTTGTCCAATTTTATTAATGTTTATATTGTTAATAGTAAAGATGCAAAGATGAAGCTGCTTCAAATATTGACCAATGGACAAATCAGCCGTTGTATGGTACTTTTGGGAAAGTTTATTTTGATAGGTATTTTTGTCGAAATTCTACGGGCGTAGTTTCGATGTTTTTTTTGAAGTAGCGTACAAATTAAGCAGGGTCTTCAAAGCCTAAATCTTGTCCAATCTCTTTAATTGTAAGATGGCTGTAGACTAAAAGACGTTTAGCTTCCAGCAATATTCTTTCGTTGATGATTTCTTTGGGCGTTTTTCCTAAAATTTTTGAAGTTGCCTGTCCTAATCGCTTTTCTGAAATAAAAAGTTGAGAAGAATAGTCATTTACAGCTTTCAGTTTTGTGAAATTAGCTTCTAATAAATCACGGAATAGCAAAGTATAGTCAAGATCAGCACCTTTTTTTGCATCTCCAAAACCATGTTTCCGTTTTTCCCTTTCAGCTAACAATAAAAAATTGTGTAAATGATTTTTGAGTACAATTGGTTTTGTCTCATCATTTGGCATACTCAACTCTTCTGTAATATTATCACAAATCGAAATAAATCGTTTTAAAGATTGTTGATTTAGTTTAATAGTCGCTTGATGTGAAAGGTCATTGAACAATATAGAACTACGTAAAAATTTAGTGTCCGGGAAAAAGTCGTCTGTAAAAATGAGTATCCGTCCTTCATAGTTGAGCAATTTGTCAAACTGATGTACCCGATCTTTGTCAATGAACAATAAAGTATAAGGTTGAATTTTTATTTTTTCAAAATCGATGTAGTGTGTCGGTCGGCAATTATCAAAGAGAAAAACATGGTAAAAATTGGTACGATGTGGCGTTATTAAATGCGGTTTGTTGACTTTGGTCAAACTGTCTAAAGGAACGACTTCAATTTGAATAGGTGCATTTTGCTTAAATTTTAGTTTTTTTATCCCGTCCGCCATAGTTTAATTTAAAATCCAAAGTTACTATTTTGTTTGCGGTTATTGTTGGTACGGTCGGTCTGAGTATTACGCCTAATTGAGTCAGCCCGAGGAATATCACCCCGAGGTTCTCTGCGGAGAACCAATGTTTGATTAACCACAAAAATGCCAGCGAAGAACACGAAGCCATAGCCGCTACAAATAGCAACCTGTCTGTCAAATTGAATTTAGTAAACATATCCTGGCAATTATTTTAATCCTGGTCGTATGGCTTTTCGGTTTACGCCACGTTTTTTTTTTGTGGTGTCTGGTCTCCACATTTTTTATTTTAATTCTGTTCGTTTGAATGATCATCCTTTGGATTTAGGGCACATTTTGCTGCCATTAATCCTTGCCCATCAGGAGGAGGAATTGTTACAGGAATTGGATTCATTCAATGTGACGTCCGCATCCGCTCCTGCGTATAGCTATAGAAGCACAAGTTTACGACAAAAATTCAATCATGATGACTTCAACAGTAGACGATTTATCTTAATGTGCCGTCATGACATATTGAAATAGAGCTTGGATAGCAAAACAAGGAAAGTAAACTAAATCATTTCATAATCCCGATCATTCTTTCGTCGAAGCAGTGAGCGATGTCCCTTCGACAAAATCATCTGTTGATTTCAATCTTTCGGATCTGGAGACGGAGATCCTCATTATATATTCAAAGTCTTCCATCATTTACGCCGCATTCACTCTTTTTTAAAAGGGCGATTCAAGACAGACACGTTTGAGTGCATGTGTCGTGGCAGCTTATAGCGCGCATCAAGGACAAGTACATTGTAATGTGGAGTAATCTTATTTCTCAAGCTTAGATTTCAAGTCCCTTTGTTCATGAAGTATTCTTTCTATTTCAATGAAATTCGTTTCTGTTTTTCGGAAGAATAAAATGTGTTTATTAATCTTAGATACTCTTAAGTCCTGAACTGATGTGAAATACTTTTTCCCTTGTTCAGGATTCTTTGCCAAACTTTCATAGTGTTTGAGAATATCCTTATAGTATTTATCAGCTTGTTTTTCGGACCAGGTGTCAAAAATATAATTCCAAATAATGGCCAGGTCTTTGACCGCTTTATTTGTAAGAGAATATTTAGATAGTCTTTGACCTTTCAAGTTTGAGTCGTTTTAAATTCTCTTTTGGATCAAAGTCAGTGGCTATTCCGCTATCGATTCCCTCTTGAATTGCAGTTTTTAGCGCATAGTACTTTTGCTCTTCTTCTTCCAGAAGTCGCAATCCGGCTCTAATGACTTCACTGGCATTTTTATACCTTCCTTCATTGATTCTGAACCTTACAAAATCCTCGAAATGATCTCCTAAGGCTACGGATGTATTCTTTCCCATTTTTAAATTATACATATAGTTACCAAATTTAGGTAACAATTGCAAATTTCTCTTTATCCCGCATAATATTCTTTATCCCCTTTTTGCTGAAATGATCAAATTCTGAAAGAAGGATCATTTCAAAATTCAGGCGGTGTGCTGAGCGCTACTTGTGCTGAGCATTCGTCGAAGTAGCCGAAGTAGGAGAGAAATTGCTTTTTTGCAATTTCGAAGGGGAAAAGGAAGGGAAGGCTCACAGCCCTGTCACGGTCAACATCAGGGGGGTTGTGATATTCAAAGTCGAAGAGAGCACCTACGAAGTGATCGCTGCCGAATGCAATGTATCCTATTCAAGTGTCAATTCGCGTATCGACCACATCTGTGAAAGGTGCATGTTAAATCGGGGACGGAGGCGGTGGCGAAGGTGGGGGGAGGGGAGGATAGTGTGAGGTTTTTCTACGTTGGTGTATTCGGCCATTGTTAATTTTTCTTTTTGTTGGTTGTTGCTGATAGTTTCTTTATTGCTTTATCAAAATCACTTTCCATTATTTTATCTTGTACAATTCTGTATTTTTCATATTCTGTTTCTGCTAATGCCAGAGCTACTTCATGTGATTCTTTGCCTTGATGTTTTAAAACTGCTTCTTCATTGAACTGTAAAAAAGCATCCAATTTCTCAATCCAATCTTTCATATACATTACAACTCCTTTCAATGCCTGACTCTCAGCATAATCCAAATACATTGTTACGATTCGGTTCAGACCGTCCAATTCTTTTTCATTCAAATAATTTTTTGCAATACCTACATCGGTTTTACGTATGCTTCCTTTAGGTGCATTTTTCCAAGTGGTTAAGCCCATGTGGTCTTTTGCGCTGTCGGCTCGAGATGCAATTAGTTCTGCTGCCGTTTGCCCTGTAATTGCCCAGTGCAGCTTGTTTTGAACAGTGGTAAAAAAATCTTTTGTGCTTTGGGTTTCTACATTATAGTCGGCACTGCACTGTGTGTATATGTCCGTAATTTTTTGATAGAATCTTCTTTCGCTGCTCCTAATGTCACGGATTCTAGCCAGTTGTTCCTCAAAATAATCTTTGCCAAAAATGTTATTCGGATTTTTCAACCGTTCATCATCCATTGTAAAACCTTTGATGATGTATTCCTTCAATCGTTCTGTTGCCCAAATACGAAATGCTGTTGCCTGTGTGCTGTTTACTCGATAGCCAACAGAAATTATTGCGTCAAGATTGTAGTATTTAATTTTTGTTTCCTGTGTTTTTCCTTTCATTGCACCATGTTGAGTGGTATGTTCCAAAATGGAACTAACCACCTCTTCCTTCAATTCACCAGTTTCAAATATGTTTTTAAGGTGTTTGGTTATTGCAGGACGTTGCACTCCAAACAAATCGGCTATCTTTTGCTGTGTTAGCCATATGGTTTCGTTTTGTAAATAGATTTCTACTTTTACATTTCCGGTAGGAGTGGTATAAAGCAGTATTTCGTTAAAGCCACTTTGAGATGGGATATTTCTTTTCTTAGCCATAGTTAATTATGCTTGTGTGTCATACTTCGTTCTCATCTTCTTCCTGAAAGCCTTGAGGTCAAATTCTCCTGGTTCGCCACTTTCCTCCCCAATCACTATGGCTTCATCGATCAGCACCTTTAATTTCCTGTCTTCTTCTAGTATTCTAAGTCCTGATCGTATGACTTCACTAGCTGAAGCATACCTTCCACTGGCCAACTCCTCCTGAATGAAGTCTTCAAAATAATCTCCCAAAATTATTGAAGTGTTTTTAGCCATTAATATTCTTTTTTCAAAGATGCTATATTCTGGTATCATTCTCAAGGCCAAGGTGATTGCCTTCTTTGATCATAATTTAAAGTCTGCTAATTCGTAGTTGGCATTTCGCCCTCCTTCGTCTGTTTGTTGCAAGATGCCTTTCGCTATCAAATCTTTTATATCTCGTAATGCCGTGTCAGTAGAAGTCCTGGTCACTTTTGCCCATTTTGAAGTTTGCAATTTTCCTTCAAATCCATCTAAAAGTTTGTTGAGCAGCAAGCGTTGACGTTCATTTATAGAAGTGTGCTCATATATTTTCCAAAATTCTGCTTTACGCAATATTTTTTTTGTTGTGTTTTCGGTGGCGAGAATTGCGTTTGTCAGACAATGTAAAAACCAATCAAGCCACTCCGTAATGTCGCCTGTGCTATGTTGTACTTTTTGCAATACTTTGTAGTATTGTTTACGTTCGGCTAATATTTGACTTGACATACTGTAAAATCGTTCGCCACTGCCTTCGGCTCGTGCCAGCAGCATATCGTTTATAGCTCGTCCTATTCTGCCGTTTCCGTCATCAAAAGGGTGGATGATGATAAACCAAAAGTGTGCAATGGCAGCTTTCATCACAGGGTCAAGCGTTCTGTCGTTGTTGAACCAATTTAAAAATTTGTCCATTTCCTTTTTTACGAGTTTCGGAGGTACCGCTACGTAGTGTACTTTTTCTTTGCCCATTGCACCCGAAACGATTTGCATTTCGCCTGTTCGGTATTGCCCCACTTTTATTTCATAAGGCCCACTGTGTCCTGTGGGGAAAAGTGCTGCGTGCCACCCAAGCAAACGTTTTTCGGTTAAAGGCGAGGCGTGGCGTTGTGTAGCATCGAGCATCATTTCTACTACGCCTTCTATATGGCGGCTACTGGGTACAAGCCCTCCAGTGTTAATACCCAGCCGCCTGGCAATGGACGAACGCACTTGCTCGTAGTTGAGCATTTCACCTTCGATCTCAGATGATTTTACGACGTCTAAGGTTAAGGCCGTTAGCGTGGCTTCTTCCTTTGCAGAAAAGCCCAGCGAGTTCATTTGGCCAATGATTTTGCCTTGCATCCATCGAACTTCCCCAAATACCGACTGTATGGCTTTGTCTTGCCAGGTGAATGCTGTCCAGTTTTTATGTTCGTAGATATATGTTGGCATCTCCAAAAAGTACTCTGCGGCAAATATAGGGTTTATTTGCCGCAAAAATGCGGCGTTTTTAGGCCTAACATTCCTCACGATGCTGGTGGGCGGACTCACAAATTCGAGGGGGAAGAGAAGACGCAAGGCACAGCATAGAGCAGAGGGCAAGGAGCAGAGGGGTCGGATATTCTTTATCCCCTTTTGCTGAAATGATCCAATTCTGAAAGAAGGATAATTTCAAAATTCAGGGGAGAGAAATTGCTTTTGCAATTTCGATGGGGAAAAGGGAAGACGCAAGGCACAGCATAGAGCAGAGGGCAAGGAGCAGAGGGGTCGGATATTCTTTATCCCCTTTTTGTTGAAATTTATGATAAATGGACTAATTTGTATATCCAGGTCCTTCCTTCCAAGCTTTAATGCTTAGAAGGTTGGTGTTCTTGTCTGCGCAATTTTAATTTTTGTTTGGATAATTTTTCAGTGGATTTATTTTTATAATTCCGAATAAATTCACTTATTTCCTTTCTTGCCTGATCCGTGAGTGGTTCACTTTCAATGACAAAATCTACACCTTTTGGTTCCTTAATGTGTCCCATGATTTTACGATTTGAAATATTTGTCAATGAGGATTTGCGCTGCATCATTGAGATCTTCAATTGATATTTCAGTCCAGACTATTGTGACCACCTATCTATTATGAGTTTAACATCCTCATTCGAAATGATGTTCCCCTTCTCAGATTGCTGAAAGCCTTCGTCTACCTTTTCTATAAAAATTAATTGATCTATCAATTCACCAATCGTGAAGGAATCAGGAAGGTTATTCATTGTCATATTAAGCTTTTCCATGGTAAGCATGGTATTATATTTCATAAAGTCTGGACCTACAGATGATTTACCCGCTCCATTGGAGCCGGTTATTATATATAAAATTGGCATCTAAACAATAAGGGAAAATTGAAACCGTCGTCTCAAATTGGTTGCCTCAATTGAAGTTAATTCCCGTATAACATCCATGTCTCTTGAACTGTGCTCTACGGTAACTAACTGAATGATTCCATTTGGAAATTCCAGATAGCATTGATTTGTAGCTAACTCTTTAACATTTATCATGAAGGGCAACCCATTTCTAAGTTTTTGTTCACGCAATTTTTTGACTGCGTTGGTACCCATTGTGCTTGCGATTTCAATTGCGGACATGATTACAAATTTACAGAAAAAATAGCAGATTTCCAAAAATAATTGTTATAATTATTTCTATAAATTTCTGATAATGAGTCGCTTGGCACTCGGTTTTATGCCTGATGATCACTTCACCATCGATTCAGTAAGCTTAACCTGCCTTTCAATTTCAGGTCCCCATTCATCCTGATTAGACATTGTGTTACATAATTTTTCACGCAGATAGACCTGATACCAGGTCGTCTTTGGAAATGCCCCCACATGTCTGAAAACTTTTTCAGAATGGATCATGAGTTTTAAAATAAATTCTTCTTTTGGCTCCCGATGTACGTTGATCACTTTACTGAGGAAACCTGGTGTCTCGTTGATATCCTTTGCAAATTGGCTTCTTCTTTCATACAGCGTATCCACATAGGTCTCTAAGAAACTGGCAAATTGATTTTTTTTATCATAGACAGGATCGTTCAGAAAATTTTCCATCTTCAATTTCAATTGCAGAAGCTTTGCCCGTAGCACTTGCTCTTTGGGCAGATTTTTCATTCTCGCCAGCCGTGCTTCCATCAGAGAAACAGAATCGTGTTCTTTTTCCCTGCTATTCTTATATCTTGAATCGACACCATACTCAGGATCAATATCGATTCTTTTTTTCTTACTTATCATTGTCATATTTGTTGATGAGCTTTAGGATTTCCGGAACTTCTAAACTTAATGTCTTTCCCGTAACATTCATTTTATATTTATCAACATAATGTTTAGCTATAGAACTTTTGGGTACAAGAGAAACGCAAGCCCACTCTCCAAATTCCTCAACTGCAATCTTAGCAACATGAGCTATTAGGTTTCCTGCGACATTTTCAAATACCTTAGCATTTCCTTTATTCTCCTTTGATACAGTCAAAAGTCTTATGTGAATTCTCTGCTCGGATGAAATTCTTTCTATTGAAACCAGTCCCAAAATGTCGTCTTCCCCTTTCAGGACTAATTTGTATACCTCTTCATTTCTCTCTTCTTTCCAGTCAAAAAAATAACGGCTTTTTGACAACCTATTGAAGTCAGCATTTTCTACCGAAAGCACTGAAGCCGGGAGCTTTTTTCCTGTTGAGACTTCAATAACATGCATAACATAAAGATATGGATAAAGTTTCCATAAATTGGAAATAATTACAATTTATTTCCAAATATTGGAAAGTTCCTCAATTGGCCTACTTCGACACGTTTGACTAGCGCTCAGTGCGGCGCCTGCTATACTCAACCATGGTTCGTCATGCGCCCTCTCATCCTATTGCTACAACTCACCAACCGTGTGCGATGGTTCGACACATTCGACTAGCTCAGTGCAGCGCCTGCTATACTCATCCCTGTGCAACCGCTCACCAACCGTCTAATAATCTGGCATCAATGATTCACGTCTAGAGTCCGGCATCCGGCATCCCTTTATCCGGCATACTTCGACCTGCTATACCCATCCTTGTGCGATGGTTCGACCTGCTGTTACTCAACCTTGTGCTGCAGCTCACCAACCGCAGCTCAGTAACCGTCCAAATTTCACACTACTTTTATCACCTTTACACCCCTATGCACATGCACACCCACATCCTCAAACCCCGCCAGGCACTCAATAAAGCCTTCCTCAAAGCAAGACCGATCAGGTCCGAAATTGATACCTTTAAAACAAACCTCATCCACCTCCTCGATCATATCAACACCACAGAGTCAGAAGAACACCATAAAAATCTAGTCGCAGACTTTCTCAAAAAAACCTGGTACGACCCAAATCATTTTATTAATACAAAAGGCCGCAATGACCTCGTCATCCACAACGGCAACAGAGACTCTACTGTAGGTGTCATCATCGAAGCAAAAAAGCCGGGCAATAAGACCGAAATGATCTCCACCTCCAGGCTCAATGCAAAAGCATTCCAGGAACTGGTGCTGTACTATTTACGCGAACGCATTACATACAGCAATACGGAAGTCCGCCATCTGATCATTACGAATATCCACGAGTGGTTCATCTTCGATGCGCAACAATTTGACCGTCTGTTTGCGCAGAACAAAAACCTGGTACGCCAATTTACAGAATTTGATGAAGGACGACTGGCAGATACGAATACCTCATTTTTTTATAAAAGTATTGCAGAGCCATTCATTGATACGATCGATGCCCAGATTGAATTCACGCACTTCGACATCCGCGATTATGAAAAACCGTTGCGCAATGAAGACAAAGGAGATGATGCCCGGCTGATCGCACTTTTTAAACTGCTGTCACCGCCACACCTGCTCAAACAGTCTTTTGCAAATGACAGCAATAGCCTTGATCGCAGATTTTACACCGAACTGCTTCATATCATCGGGCTGACTGAAGTAAAAGAGGGCGGCAAGAAACTTATCGACCGCCGCAAGAAAGGCGAACGTCATGCAGGCACATTACTCGAAGACGCGATCCAGCAAATTGACACGCTGGATAAAATAAGCCGCCTCGACAAACCATCGCAATACGGTGCCAGTCATGAAGAGCGTCTCTTTGCCATTGCGCTTGAGTTGTCGATCACGTGGGTCAACCGCATACTCTTCCTCAAGCTGCTTGAAGCGCAACTGATCAGTTATCACAAAGGCGACAAGTCATATGGATTCCTGCAGTATGATCGTATCAGTAGCTATGATGATCTCAACAGTTTGTTTTTTCAGGTGTTGGCCAGACAACATGATGAGCGACAGCCGGAGATCCGCAAGGCTTTTGAAAAGGTACCGTATCTCAATTCTTCGCTTTTCGAACCTACTGATCTTGAGCACCAGACCTTGCTCATCAGCAATCTCAGGGACGATGTGACGATACCGCTTCATACTCAGACGGTGCTGAAAGACAGTACCGGTAAAAAGAATACAGGTTCCCTTGGCACGCTTGAATATTTGTTCCGCTTTCTTGATGCGTATGATTTCAGTGGCGAAGGTTCCGTTGAGATCCAGGAAGACAACAAGACACTGATCAACGCCTCTGTGCTCGGCCTCATCTTTGAGAAGATCAACGGATACAAGGACGGTTCATTCTTTACACCGGGATTCATCACCATGTATATGTGCCGCGAGACGATCCGGCGTGCCGTGGTGCAAAAATTTAATGAAACCAAAACCTGGACTTGCGAGACACTTGATGATCTGTATGATAAGATCGAGGACCGGAGAGAAGCCAATGCCATCATCAATTCACTGCGCATATGTGATCCCGCGGTGGGTTCCGGTCACTTCCTGGTGTCGGCGCTCAACGAGATCATCGCTATCAAAAGTGAGCTCAGGGTGCTGCTGGACCGTGACGGCAAATGGCTGAAGGAATATAAGATCGAAGTCTCTAATGATGAACTTATCATTTCTGATGAAGATGATTTCTTCGAATACCGTCCGGGCAATAAAGAAAGCCAACGTGTGCAGGAAGCGCTCTTTCATGAAAAGCAAACCATCATTGAAAATTGTCTTTTTGGTGTGGACATCAATCCCAATTCTGTCAAGATCTGCCGGCTGCGCTTGTGGATTGAATTGCTGAAGCATGCGTATTATAAAAATGCTACCGAGCTGGAGACCCTGCCCAATATTGATATCAATATCAAGTGTGGAAATTCTCTCGTGAGTCGGTTTGCGATTGATTCGGATTTGAAGCAGGCGTTGAAAAAAAGCAAATGGACGATTGATAGTTATCGCATTGCGGTGGACACATATCGCAATGCTGAAAACCGTGAGCAGAAGCGGAAGATGCTGAGCCTGATCTCGGATATTAAGTCTGACTTCCGTAGTGAGATCTCGGCCAATGATCCGAAGATCAAAAAGCTGAACAAGCTGAAAGATGATCTTTACTACACGGCCAATCCGGGTGGTTTGTTTGAGCAAACGAAAGATGAGAAAGCCTCGCGGGAAAAAAAGGTACTGCAGTTTGCGAAGGATATTGAAAAGCTGGAAGCGGAGATTGAAGAGATCAGGGCTAATAAGATCTATGAAAATGCCTTTGAGTGGCGCTTTGAATTTCCGGAGGTGTTGAATGAGGATGGGGAGTTTGTGGGGTTTGATGTGGTGGTGGCGAATCCTCCATACATACGACAGGAAGAGCTCAAAGAATATAAAAATTATTTCCAGGGAAATTTTACGACGTATGCCGGCACAGCGGATTTGTATGTCTATTTCGTGGAGAAAGGAATTTCAATATTGAAACGTGGTGGTGATTTCATTTACATACTCCCGAATAAATGGATGCGGGCCGGGTATGGTGCTGCTCTGCGTCGCTATTTAAAAGAGTTTGCCATTTACAAGATTGTAGACTTTGGGGATCTGCCTGTTTTTGAAGAAGCTACTACTTATCCGTGTATCCTTCATGTTAGGAAAACAATAGCGAGCGATTCTTTGGTGGCGGTTAACATAGACACTTTGAATTTCATTGATGGGCTTGATTCCTTTGTTTTGCAAAATTCAAATAACATAGCATATAGTGATTTGAACGAAAAAGGGTGGGTACTCAAAGAACCTGGAGCTCAGGCTTTACTAAAAAAAATTAAAAGCAAGGGAATACCCCTTTCTCAATATGTCGATGGTAATATCTATTACGGAATAAAAACAGGATTGAATGAAGCATTCGTTATCGACAAGTCAACACGGGATAAATTAATTGCAGTTGATCCAGGAAGTAATGAGATAATTAAGCCTTTTCTGGCGGGCAGGGATATAAAGCGATATCAGCAACCACATACTGACAAGTATTTAATTCTCTTCAAAAATGGATTTACTCAATCCAGATTTGGTAAATTAGAATCAGAGGAGGCCTTAATTAAAATTCGTGATGCATTCCCATCGGTTATAGACCATTTATTGCCATTTAAAGAAAAGGCGATTGCCCGCTATGATCAGGGACAATACTGGTGGGAATTGCGAGCCTGTGATTATTATTCAGAGTTTGAAAAACCAAAAATTATTATTCCAGCCATTGTGAAGGCAGCCTCTTATCAAATTGATTCATTATCTCATTACAGTAACGATAAAACCTCCATTATTCCATTGGAAGACCTTTATCTATTAGGTATGTTAAACTCACGAGTTGTTGACTTCTATCTAAAACAAATTGCATCAACTAAACAAAATGGATACTTCGAGTATAAACCTGTGTATGTTTCACAACTGCCAATTGTATTAGGTACTGACGTTAACAGTTCAGAAATCTCAAATCTTGTTAAAACAATAAAAGAACTTCGTCAAACTGATTCTTCATATGATACATCATCATTTGAATCACAAATCGACCAGCTTGTCTACCAGCTTTATGGTTTGACGGAGGAGGAGATAGGGATTGTGGAGGGTGGATAATGGTAAAAACAATTTGAAGTCTTGAATGCCTAAAGTACATTGGAGGTCGTTTGCTATTTGCCAGATGACTTTTTATAATTCCTCAGTCACATACGTTTCATTGTATATTTCCCTCAAATTTTTCCCATTGTAAAACCAGTATACTGTCGGCTGGACTGAATAGTCAATTTTCAAAAGATCTCTTGTGACTTTTGTTAGACTTACATCTTCACCATTGAATCTCACTTTTTTCTCTCCAGTAATCTGCACTTCAATGTCGCTTTCTGTGAATTTTAAATATGAACCTATTGGAATCCCCATTTCGGTAAAATTAAATGGAGGTCTTCGTTGTTTCTCAAGTTTTTCACCCGCATCCCTTTCTTCGGGTGTGGTATTTTCCTTTATTTCCTGAGTGATTTCCGCAGTGATATCTTTCTTCTCGAAAAGTTGCAGAATGGGGATTACCTGGTCTGGCTCAATCTTAAAAAACTCTCTCTGGGGAAATCGATAGGGTCGGAATGCTTTGTGTAAAGCAGATTCCACCTTGCTGCAATCCTCTACCTGACAAGCGAATTCGCACTTAAACGGGACGGGAACACTTGTAGTAAAGAGTTCTTTTAGCCTAACTTCAATATTCGGACGAGTGGTAATTCCGATTTTTACAATCCCAGGCATAGCGGGGTTTGTTAAAACATATACGAGTCCGATTTCTTTTTCCATGGTTTAAAAATAATAGTTTGTATGAATATTCTCACTTCATCACAACGCGTATAATCTAACTCTTAAATTACGCACCATTGTTTGATAGAAGTAGAAATGTTCGTTAACCATTCAAAGCCGCCTTTTTTAAAAATTTCATTTACACTATATGTTATGCCTTCCTTCTATTCTCACTACGAGGATATGTCAGTTGTTGTCTGCGGCAAACTTTGTAAGAATTTGTCACCCACTTGTCCTATATTGGTAAGTGCATCATCAAATTTTTGATCCAGCCATTCAGCAGAGTTGTGAGTCAGTTTTACATATGCTTTTCTCATTAGCGATTTTGTCGGTTTAATATTTTTCTCTCCCTCATCGTATCTTTTTCTGGTTGATGGAAAACTATCGTAGTCAAATTTAGAAAGTAAATCTGAAAGTAGAATTCCGTCTGCCATTGTCCCGTTTATGAAAACAGGATTTTTAACCCTCAAATAAATTGGCCAGTTCGATTTCCAAGGTCGTTCCGCAATTTCTTTTTTTGATGCTCTGTCTCTCCCTTCTGTGTATTTAAGTGCAGCTGCTTTTCCAAAGATTGCATAGTCATAAGGGTTATTTGTCATGCGAGCCATAAAAATTATGTCACCTTCATTTACTTGTCGCGGTTGTTTCTTTAAAGGAAATCCACAAGCGTAATGGCAAAGTGCATTGTCAATTACCTTGGTAATAGGAAAATCTAAGTCCACTCTATTGTCTGCATTGCCAAAAAATTTTATGTAGTAATTCTTTGTCTTGTCAAACTTATTAAGCGATGCTCCATAGTCAGGAAGAGTGGTTGCTTTTCCTTTGCGAACTTCAACCCCTGAAAGTTCTATTTCCCAAGCATCACACTTGCTAATCGTCAATTTCCTGGAAGCAATTGTCTTGAGGTCGTCAAAATATTTGTTCAGATTTTGAATTACAATCTTGTCTGTAAGAAAAATGCCACATTCGTAATTGCTAACAAGTCCACCGTTTGTCAAGTTAGCAGATGTAACTATAGCCGCTCTTTTGTCAAACAGATAAACCTTACTGTGAAGTTCTTTAATTCCAAAAACACTTGCTCCGTTTTCAACACAAAATTTTAAACCGCTTAAACTTGATACCGTCATTGCAAAATCTTGCAAGTTGTAACGAGTAATCAGTTCAAGGTTGTTGAAATCAAACTGGCTCTGAATTTTTCTTACGACTTGTTCCTTCACAAATGGCGAAATTATTTTTAACTCCTTCGTCTTTGGAAGTTCGTCAAGCAGTTTCTTAAACCAGTTCTTAAAAAATAATTCCATGTGGTTAATATATTTGTTTTTGTCTGCTCATTTCTTGCCCAAATGTTCGGGAGCTGGCGATTTCAAAGCACTAAACTGTCTGCCATCACAAAAACTTGATACGAAGCACAAAGTTTTATTTAACCACTGAACTGCCAATTTCTTGTAGGTGCTGTTATGCACAGTTACTTACCTTTTTTTAATTCGTCCTTGTCCTTTGCCATGCCAACAATAGCATTCAATTTTATTTCCCTTTCATGTTGATGAATATACCATTCTACAAATAGCATTTCGATTAGTTGAACTAATAAGGTCGCTTCCTTTACATCAACATCAATTATTAGATTAATGTCCTTCTCCATGTGAGCACCAATATTTCCAACTTTTCTTATTGCATCAATAGATTTCCATGTTAAAGGGTCAACTTTATCTTCTAGGGCATTAATTTCATCAACTAATCTAACTTTGCTAATTCCCCAAAAGTCTCGAATTATACCTTGAATACATCTTCTTGCAAGAGTAGCAGCAGCTTTAGGGCTTAACTCCAGAATTGAATATGCCTCTTGGTAGTCAGTTCTAAGTGCAAGTGGAATATATTCTGGAAACACTTTAGATATTGTGTCTGGCAATAAAGTCCATTTTTTGATCAACTCTCCTTTTTGCCAAACGTTTGGTATGAAATTGTATTCATGCAGAAGAGCATACAATGTAATCTTTTTGCAACTTGTATTTGGGCAGACAATCCAATCAACTCTCAAATATTTCGCTCCGTCTGCATTTTTAATATGCAACATAGAATCAGTTGTTGAATAATCATCATTATTAATAGTGGTTCTACGCTGTTTTTAGTGGGCGTAAAAATACCGATATGTGGGCCTTGAAGTGGCATTTGGCGTACCAAAAGTAAAGACATTGGGAAAAATGACTGGGCGGTTCGAAGTGGGATTCGAGTAGTTTGGCTTTAAAACTT